>NZ_JBSGBN010000099.1:23334-35411 GCF_053601275.1 Streptomyces sp. NPDC004752
GCGAGGGGGCCGGGCCGGTCATGGCCCCCGGCCCGGTGCCGCGGCCGGGGGAGCGGCCCACCGTGCGGCTGCGCGAGTCCGGGCCGCAGGAGCCGCCGCGGTACGCGCCCGAGTGGCTCGAACTGCGCGAGCCGGCCGACGCCACGGCCCGGGCGGTGGACCTGCTGGACCCGCTGCGGATCCGGCTCGCCAATCTGCCCGGCCGGGCCGACGGGCTGGTGGTGCACGACCTGGGTTGCGGCACCGGGTCGATGGGCCGCTGGCTCGCGCCCCGCCTGGACGGCGCCCAGCACTGGATCCTGCACGACCGCGACCCCTACCTGCTGCACTTCGCCGCCGTGGGCTCCCCGCGCGCCGCCGCCGACGGCAGCCGGATCACCGTGGAGACACGACGCGGCGACGTGGCCCGGCTGACCCCGGACGCGCTGACCGGCGCCTCGCTGGTGACGGCGTCCGCGCTGCTCGACGTCCTCACCCGCGAGGAGGTCGAAACGCTCGCCGGGGCCTGCGTGGGAGCGGGCTGCCCGGCGCTGCTGACCCTCTCGGTCGCCGGACGCGTCCACCTCACCCCCGCCGACCCGCTGGACGCGGACATCACCGAGGCGTTCAACGCCCACCAGCGGCGCACGCGCCTGCTCGGCCCCGACGCCGTCACCGTGACCTGCGACACCTTCACCGCCCGCGGGGCGACGGTGCAACTACGCCCGAGCCCCTGGCGCCTGGGGCCCGAGGAGTCCGCGCTGACGGCCCAGTGGCTGCGCGGCTGGGTGGGCGCGGCCGTCGAGCAGCGCCCCGACCTGGCGCAGCGCGCCGACCGCTACCTCCAGGACCGCCTGGCGGCCTGCGCGGCGGGCGAGTTGCAGGTCGTCGTCCACCACACCGACCTGCTCGCCCTGGTCCGCCCGACGGGCCACGCCTCATGACTCCGCGCGCGGCGGGCCCCGGGAGCAGGCCGCACACCCCGGCCCGCACCGACCGCACCCGCCCGGTTCCACCGGCCCAGCGGCACCAAGCGCACCAGCAGAACCCGCACCCTGAGCACTCGCAGAACCTGCGGGCCGCGATCCCGCAGCACCCGCGGCCCGCGATCCCGCTCGGCGCTCCGCCCGCGCCCGGCGCCGCGGCGACGCTCCCCGACCGGCCCGGCACGCCCGGCATGCCCGACCCGCCCGGTACTTCACCGGCGAGCCCGGCGCCGCCCGCCGTCGCGCACCGGTCCGGCACCGCGCACGTGCCCGCACCCCTGCCCGACGCCACGTCCGTATCCGCCGCAACGCCCCCGCGCGACGACCCGTTCGCGCACCCCCGCCCGGCAGGCCCCGTCCGCAGGGGTTCCCGGGGCGGGCGGCGGGGGATGTCGGCGGTGCGCCGCGCCGTGTGCGGGCGTCTGGGTGCCCTGGTCGGGGCCGGGATCCTCGGGGTGCTGTTGTGGCGTCTGGGGACCGGGGTGTTCCTGGACGGGCTGCGGCGGATCGACCTGCGGACGCTGCTCGTCGCCGTGGGCATCGGCGTCGTCACCACCGTGTTCAGCGCCTGGCGTTGGCAACTCGTGGCCCGAGGGCTGCGGATCCGGCTGCCGCTGGGGTCGGCCGTCGCCGACTACTACCGCGCGCTGTTCCTGAACGCGGCCCTGCCCGGCGGCGTGCTCGGCGATGTGCACCGGGCGGTCCGGCACGGGCAGAGCGCCGGGGACATCGGGCGCGGCGTCCGCTCGGTCGTGCTGGAGCGGGCCGCCGGGCAGGTCGCGCTGGCCGTGGTCGGCGCGGCGGCGCTGCTCACACTGCCGTCCCCGGTCCGTGACGGTGCCCGGGACTTCGCCCCGCCGACGGCCCTCGCCGCGGTCGGCGCCTGCGCCGTCGTCCTCGCCGTCCGTATGAACCGCGCCCCCTCCCGCCGTCGCGGCACCCTGCGCACCGCCCTCGCCGAGGCCCGCGAGGGACTGTTCTCCCGCGCCAACTGGCCCGGCGTCGCCGTGTCCTCGGCGGTCGTCCTGGCCGGACACCTCGCGATGTTCGTGGTGGCGGCCCGGGCCGCCGGTTCGACGGCCTCCGTCGCGGCGCTGCTGCCCCTCGCGGTCCTCGCCCTGATCGCCATGGGCCTGCCCCTGAACATCGGCGGCTTCGGCCCCCGGGAGGGCGTCACCGCCTGGGCGTTCGGCGCCGCCGGCCTGGGCGTGAACAGCGGACTGGCCACGGCCGTCGTGTACGGGGTGCTCGGCCTCGCGGCGAGCCTGCCCGGCCTCGCCGTCCTGATCGCCCGCTGGTGCGCGGGACTTCACTCACGCACGGCCGAACCGCCCTCCGCCGACGCCCCGTTCCCGGCTCCGCCGGCCGCCGCTGCCCCGGAGGCGAGCAGGGTGAAATATCCCGCGAAGGATTCCGCGAGGCTCGCCAGCAGATTCTTCCCCTTTTCCGCCGACCCCAGAGAAGGACGGCCGATCACCCCGGATTCGGTATAGGCGGACATTCCCGCGGTGAGCAGATGACGTCGGTCGTCCGCGATGACATCGGCGGACTCGTAACCAGGACGGACCCATTCGGGATGAGCGTGCAGCAGAATGGAGGTCTCGATTTCCCCCGCGTGCATGTCGGTCAGCAGCGAGGTGCGCACCCCGGCCCGCTCCCGGGCCCTCTCCCAGTCCTCGGCGGCCGGGAACAACGCCATCCGCTCCCCGCGCGCGGCGGACTCCTGAACCACGTTGCCCAGCACGTAGTTGCCGCCGTGGCCGTTGACCACGGCGAGCGCGTCGACGCCGGACCCGCGCAGCGACGCCGCGATGTCCCGCACCACCGCGTGCAGGGTCACGGCGGAGATACTCACGGTTCCCGGCCAGGCCGCGTGCTCGTGCGAGCAGGACACCGTCACCGGAGGAAGGAGGTGCACCGGGTACGCCGCGGCGATCTCCCGCGCGACGGCGCAGGCGACCAGCGTGTCGGTCGCCAGCGGAAGGAACGGACCGTGCTGCTCGAAACTCCCCACGGGAAGGACGGCGACCTGTGACGAGACGCCCGCACCGCGCGTCCGCACGTCCTTTGTGGTGTCCGTCGGCAGCACCCCGTATGCCGCGTATGCCGCCGCGTGCGCGCCCGAACCACTCATCTTTCCCTGGCCTTTCGTCTCTGCTTAGGAACCAGATCATGACAGAAAACATCGGCGTACTCGGCCCGAAGTCCACACGGCGTTCGGGCGTGGAACGCGTGGTGAACGCACCGCTGCCCACCGCGTACGGGAAATTCCAGGCCATCGGTTATCTGGACCACGACCGCGGTGACGAGCAGGTCGCGCTCGTCCACGGTGACCTCGGCGCCGAGGACGTGCTGACCCGGCTCCACTCGGAGTGCCTCACCGGCGACGCGTTCGGCTCCCAGCACTGCGAGTGCGGCGACCAACTCGCCTCCGCGCTGCGCGCCGTGGTCGCCGAGGGCAGTGGCGTCGTCATCTATCTCAGAGGGCACGAGGGCCGCGGCATCGGACTGCTCGCCAAGCTGCGCGCGATGGCCCTGCAGGCGGAGGGCCTCGACACCGTCGAGGCGAACCTCGCCCAGGGGCTGCCGGTCGACGCCCGCGACTACGGCGTGGCCGCCGCGATCCTGCGCGACCTGGACGTCACCTCGGTGCGGCTGATGTCCAACAACCCGCGCAAACGCGAGTCGTTGCTGCGACACGGCATCCAGGTCGCCGAGGAAGTACCGCTGCTGATCCCGCCGTGCGAGAACAACATCACGTATCTGCGGACCAAGCGGGAGCGCCTCGACCACCATCTGCCCCATCTGGACGCGGTGGCGCACTGGTCCTGATGAGGGCCGCGGCGGCACCTCCCCGGCCGGACTCAGTCCACCACCGCCTCGTGCACCAGCCGCTTCAGCTCCGGGAACACCTTCAGCGTCCTGGGCCGCACCTGGGTCATGAACTGCACGGTGAGATCACGGCCCGGGTCCACCCAGAAGGTCGTCGTCGCCACCCCGCTCCAGCCGTAGGTGCCGGGCCCGGCCGGGGCCGCGGTGCGGTCCGGGTCGATCACCACGGAGACGCCGAGGCCGAAGCCGACCCCGTCGTTACCCGGCTCCCGGTGCGCGGGGGCGCCAAAGGCGCGCAGGTCGGCGCCGCCGGGCAGCTGGTTGCGGGTCATCAGGGCCACCGTCTGGGGCCGCAGCAGCCGGACGCCGTCCAACTCGCCGCCCCGGCGCAGCATCTCCGCGAACCGGTGGTAGTCATAGGCCGTGGCCACCATGCCGCCGCTGCCGGACAGAAACCGGGGGCGGCCGCGCAGCGGCAGACCCGGGATCGGCTCGATGCCGCCGCCCTCGGTCTCCCCGTACAACTCGCCGAGGCGGTCGGCCTGTTCGGGCACGAGGTACAATCCGGCGTCCGGCATCTCCAGCGGGCGGAAGATCCGCTCGGCGAAGAACGCGTCGAGCGGCTGCCCGGAGACCACCTCGACGACCCGGCCCAGCACATTGGAGGCCACCGAGTAGTTCCACCGCGTGCCCGGCTCGAACTGCAACGGCAGCCCGGCGTACACGTCGATCGTCTCGGCGAGGTTCGCGCCGGGCGGCACCGACGACTCCAGGCCGGCGGCCCGGTACAGGGCGTCGACCGGGTGGGAGTGGTAGAAGCCGAACGTCAGGCCCGCCGTGTGGGTGAGCAGATGCCGGATCAGCACGGGGCCCTCGGCCGGGCGGGTGGTGACCTCGGTGCCGAAGCCGCCTTCGTACACCCGCGGGTTCGCGAAGGCCGGGAGGTGCCGGTCGAGCGGATCGTCCAGGGACAGCAGGCCCTCCTCCACCAGGAGCAGCACGGCGACCGCGGTGACCGGCTTGGTCATCGAGTAGATCCGCCACAGCGTGTCCGGCTCCACCGGCAGCCCGGCCGCCCGGTCACGATGGCCGTACGCCGTGAGATGGGCGACGCGGCCGCCGCGGGCGACGGACACCAGATAGCCGGGCAGTCGGCCCTCGTCGACGTGCTGGGCGAAGTACTGGTCGAGGCGGTCCAGCGCCTTCGGGTCAAGACCGGCCTCGTCCGGGTCGACTTCCTGTCGCAGCTGTGCCATCGCTCTCCTTCGCTCGGGTGGTACGCGGTGACGCTCCGCTGGGTGAACGGTGCCTCCAAGTGTCGTTGGTCGGCTGCGGGAGCGTTGTGGCTGGTTGCTTCCCCAAGTTCTCGGCTTCGCTCGAACAGGGGGGACCCCCATCGCGGCGGAGCCGCATATGGACACAGCCCCGCGCCCCTTTGGGGGGCGGCCGAATAGGTCTCTTGACGGGGCACCGTCGTTGGCCTCGGCCTCTCGCGGCGCAGCACGTCGGGTGGCCCCGTACCGACCGAGGGGCCCGGTGTGGGGCGGGTGAGAGGGCGGTGAGATCTCACTTCGTTTCATGGTCCGTACGGGTTGGCCGACCCATACTCACGAAAGTCCCGGAATGCGCCCCGCGTTCCGGACCCGAGTCGACCCGGCTGCCCTGGAAGGCCGTTCATGCCGAGCACCGTCAGCGAACCACGCACCGAGGTCCGCACGGGCCCGCCGCCGCCCCCGGCCGCGCCGCGCACCCGTGCCGACCGCTACGAGCGTCCGGTGCTCCTGTGTATCGCGGCCCTCGCCGCGCTGCTCTTCCTCTGGGGCATCGACGACAGCACCTACCACGCCTTCTACGCGAGCGCCGCGCGCAGCATGACCGACAACCCGGTCGCCTTCCTCTACGGCTCCTTCGACCCGGCGAACTCGATCACCCTCGACAAGCTGCCCGGGTTCCTGTGGCCCCAGGCCCTGTCGGCGCTGGCGTTCGGCTTCCACCCGTGGGCGCTGGTGTTCCCGCAGGCCGTCGAGGGCGTGGCCTGCGTGTTTCTGCTCCATCTGGTGGTGCGCCGCTGGGCCGGGGTACCCGCCGGTCTCGCGGCGGCCGGTTTCCTCACGCTCACCCCGGTGACCGTGGGCGTGGGGCGGTCGGTGGTCGAGGACGCGCCGTTCGTCCTGCTGCTGCTCCTCGCCGCCGAGGCCACCCAGCGCGCGACCGAACGGGCCCGGCCGCGCACCCTGCTGCCGGCGGCCTTCTGGGTGGGCGTGGCGTTCCAGTGCAAGATGCTGGAGGCATGGGCGGTGCTGCCCGCGCTGGCCGTGACCTACCTGGTCGCCGCCCCCGCCCCATGGCGTCGCCGGGCCGGTCATGTCGTCCTGGCCGGCGCGGTGGCGGTGGCGGTGTCGCTGTCGTGGATGCTGGTGGCCACCCTCACCCCGGCCGGGTCCCGGCCCTATATCGACGGCACCACCGACAACTCGGCGTTCGGCATGGTCGTCGGCTACAACTTTCTGACCCGTTTCCACGCGGTCGGCGTCGACGCGGTCGGCAGCGGCAGCATCGTCACCGGCCGGCCCGCGCACCCGGGCGGTGTCCACGCGGTCGGCATGGGCGACAGCGTCTGGAAGATGTTCAGTCCCGGCCTCGCCACCCAGACGGGATGGCTGTACCCGCTCGCGGCCCTCGGGCTGGTCGGCGGCCTGGTGGCGCTGTGGCGGCGGCGCGTGCCGCGCACCGACCGTCTGCTCGCCGGGCATCTGCTGTGGGGGGTGTGGCTGGTCACCTTCTTCGTGGTGTTCAGCTTCGGCAGCGTGACCGGTCACACGTACTACATGGGCGTCGTCGCGGTGGCCCTGTCGGCGCTGGCCGGCGCCGGGGTCGTCCAGGGGTGGCGGGCGGTCCGGGCCGGGGGCCGTGCGGCCTGGCTCCTCCCGGTGGTGATCGCCGTCAACGTCGCCTGGTGCGCGGCCCTCGCGCTGTGCTACCCGCGGTTCTTCGGCTGGTCGGCGCCCGCCGCCGGTGTCCTCTGTCTGGCCGGGCTCGCCCTGATCGGTGTGCGGCGCAGGCATGCCGTCACGGCCGGAACGGCCATCGCTCTCACCGCGGTCCTGCTGATACCCGCCCTGTGGTCGGCCTCGGCGCTGTCCCTGCGCTACAACCAGCCCGGCAGCTTCGGCCGGGTCGGCCCGAGCAGCACCCGCACCGCTGACACGCTGACGACCCTGACTCCCACACGGCACCGGCTGCTGGCCTACCTCACCGCGCACCGTGACGGCGCCCGCTATCTGGCGGCCGTGCCCGGCTGGACCGTCGCCGCGCCCTACGTCATCGCGGCCAACGCGCCCATGCTGTCCGTCGGCGGGTACACCGGACACGTCCGGTTCCCCACTCCGCCGGGCCTGAGCCGGCTGGTCGACACCGGTCGGCTGCGTTTCGTGCTGCTGCGCCGCTCCGACGTGGTGGCGCACCCCCGCGCCGGACGGACCCCGGCCGACGCGGTGGCCCGCTGGACCGTCGTCCACTGCGCGTCTGTGCCGTCGGCCGCCTACGGCGAGCACGGCGGCCCGTACCTGCTGTACCGCTGCGGCCCCGGGCACGGCGGGTGATCCGGGCCGGGGCGTCAGGCGGTTCTGTTCCACTCCGCGATCACGGGTCGGCCGTGTTCCGCGGACAGTCGGCTGACCGTGCCGGTCGCCGGCTGGAAGAGGCGGCCCTCGGCGGGCGGCAGCCCCAGTCGGCGGGCGGTGAGCACCCGCGGGAAGTGGGCGTGGGCGACGAGCACCACGTCGCCGGTGTCCCGGGCGAGGATGGTATCGATCCGGGACAGCACCGGGTCGGCCCGCCGTCCCGCCTGTGTGGGTGACTCGCCGGGGTACCCGTCGGGGCCGGGCGGTACGCCGTCCGTCCACAGGTCCCAGCCGGGGCGGATGCGGTGGATCTGGCGGGTGGTGAGGCTCGACAGGAGTGGAGCGAGGGGCTTGGCCTGTTCCTCGCCGTGCCGGGTCAGCGGCAGGTCGGTCCGGCTGGTGTGCTGGTGTGCTGTCCCGGCAGGCTCCACTCCGTCTCGCCGTGGCGGACCAGTATGAGGTCCCCCACGGCCGGTCAGTCCTTCGCCGATTCGACGGCGTGGCCGCCGAACTGGTTGCGCAGCGCCGCGATCATCTTCATCTGCGGGGAGTCGTCCTGGCGCGAGGCGAAGCGCGCGAAGAGGGAGGAGGTGATGGCCGGCAGTGGTACCGCGTTGTCGATGGCTGCCTCGACGGTCCAGCGGCCCTCGCCGGAGTCCTGCGCGAAACCCTTCAGCTGCTCCAGGTGCTCGTCCTCGTCCAGGGCGTCCACCGCGAGGTCGAGCAGCCAGGAACGGATGACGGTGCCCTGCTGCCAGGAGCGGAACACCTCGCGCACGTTGTCCACCGAGTTGACCTTCTCCAGCAGCTCCCAGCCCTCGGCGTACGCCTGCATCATGGCGTACTCGATGCCGTTGTGGACCATCTTGGAGAAGTGCCCGGCGCCGACCCGGCCCGCGTGGACATAGCCGTACGGGCCCTCCGGCTTGAGCGACTCGAAGATCGGGTGCAGTCGCTCGACATGCTCCTTGTCGCCGCCCACCATCAGCGCATAGCCGTTCTGCAGGCCCCACACGCCGCCGGAGACACCCGCGTCGACGAAGCCGACGCCCTTGATGCCGAGTTCCGCGGCGTGCTTCTCGTCGTCGGTCCAGCGGGAGTTGCCGCCGTCGACCACGGTGTCGCCGGGCGACAGCAGATCGCCGAGTTCGTCGACGACCGACTGGGTGGCGTGACCGGCCGGGACCATGACCCACACCACGCGCGGCGCGTCGAGCCGTTCGACCAGTTCGGGGAGGCTCTTCACGTCGGAGAGGTCGGGATTGCGGTCGTAGCCGATGACGGTGTGGCCGGCGCGGCGGATGCGTTCGCGCATATTGCCGCCCATCTTGCCGAGGCCGATGAGTCCGAGCTGCATATCAGTTCACTCTTCTCTCTACACGTTCTTGAGCGTGCGGTAGCCGGCGACGAGGGCGCTGGTGGACGGGGCGAGGCCGTCGACCTCGGCGCGGTGGTCGGCGAGCGCGACCCACTCGGGCCGCCCGGTGAGCACGGGATGAGGGGACTCGGCCATGTCAGGTGTTCTCCTTGGTGCCCTCGCCGCGCAGGGCGATGGCGTACATCTCGTCGGCGTCGAGGCGGCGCAGCTCCTCGGCGATGAGTTCGGAGGTGGGCCGGACCTTCAGGGCGAGGGTGCGCGGCGGCTGCCCCGGCAGGGTCAGCGTGGCGAGCGGGCCCTCCGGCCGGTCGATGACGATCTCCCCGTCCATGGTGCCCAGGCGGACGGCCGTGACCACCGGTCCGGCCGTGACGACCCGTTCCGCCGGGACCCCCAGGCGCGCCTCCAGCCAGCGGGCGAGCAGCTCGGCGCTGGGGTTCTCGGCCTCGCTCTCCACGGCGGCCGAGGTGATCTTCACCCGGGCCTGGTCCAGGGCCGCGGCCAGCATCGAGCGCCACGGGGTGAGCCGGGTCCAGGCCAGGTCGGTGTCGCCGGGCGCGTACGAGCGGACCCGGGCCTCCAGGGCGTCCAGCGGGTGCTCCACGGCGTACATGTCGGTGATCCGGCGCTGGGCGAGCGTGCCCAGCGGGTCCTTCGCCGGGTTGTCGGGCGCGTCCACCGGCCACCACACGACGACCGGGGCGTCCGGCAGCAGCAGCGGCAGCACCACGGAGTCGGCGTGGTCGGAGACCTCGCCGAACGTGCGCAGCACCACCGTCTCGCCGGTCCCTGCCTCGGAGCCGACCCGGATCTCCGCGTCCAGCCGTGACCGGGTGCGCTCGCGGGGGGTGCGGGCGTGCCGCTTGATCACGACCAGGGTGCGCGAGGGGTGCTCGCGCGAGGCGTCCTCGGCGGCCTTGAGGGAGTCGTAGGCGTTCTCCTCGTCCGTGACGATCACCATCGTCAGGACCATGCCCACCGCCGGGGTGCCGATGGCACGGCGACCCTGTACGAGGGCCTTGTTGATCTTGCTTGCCGTGGTGTCGGTCAGGTCGATCTTCATGGCCTGCGTCAGCTCCGTCCGTGTCGTGCGAGCATCTCGTCGGCTTCGTCGGCTTCGTCGGGTCTCCGGCCGTCCGACGCGTACTGCGCCGGCCCGCCGTCCGCCGCCCAGTACTCCTCGATCGGGCCGAGGATCTTCCAGGACTCTTCCACTTCCTCGGGCCGGGGGAACGGATTGGCGTCGCCGAGCGGCACGTCCAGGATGAGCCGCCCGCATGCCTCCGGGCTGGACTCCGTGAACGACTCGCCGTAGACGCAGTCCATGGAGACGTCCCGGATCTCCATCGAGGTGCCGGGCGCCCTGGAGCCCAACCGGACGGTCATGCCCTCGTCGGACCGGGCGCGGATGACGACCGCGTTCCGCCCCGGCTCCGCGGTCGCGGTTGCTTCGGTCACAGTGATCATCTTCTTTCTGGCGATCGGATCAACCGCGGGCGGCGGCCAGGGATTCCCGATTCCCGGGCGTCGGCGGCGACCTGGGCCCTGACGGCCGGGCAGGACGCTGTCCCGGTAGGTCTGGTCCTGTTCGTCGAACCACTGCACGGACGACAGTGCCCGGCACCTGGTGTCCGAGCACGGGTTCGAAGTTCCCGTACGGATGGGCCTGCGGGGGCGCGCGGGTGAACGTCCGGAACCGGGGTTGCTCGGGCCGGTCCGCTCATGAGCACAGTATGAACGGCCGATCGGTTGTCCTGAGTTTCCGGTGAGATCGCCGCCCCGGCAGAGCTTCCCCACCAAACCGATCCGAAGGGACCTGCAGAAGTCCGAAGAGGTCCGCAGAAGTCCGAAGAGGTCCGAAGAGGTCCGCAGACGTCCGTAGAGGTCCGTAGAGGTCCGAACAGAGAAGAAGCAGTTCACCCATCCTGCCGGAGGTATCCGTGACCGAAGTCCGCAAGCGACCCGCCGTGGCCATCGTGGGAGCCGGCGCGTCGGGCACCCTCACCGCGGTCCAGCTCTGCGAGACGGCGGCCCGTCGCCGGATCCCGCTAGACCTCGTCCTGATCGACCCGGCCCCGGAGGCGGGCCGCGGCGTCGCCTACGCCACCCGGGACCCGCGGCACCGCCTGAACGTCCCCGCGGGCGGCATGAGCGCCTACCCCGACGACCCCGGACACTTCACCCGCTGGCTGTGCCGGCACGGCGAACCCGCCGTCACCGGCGCCGACTTCGCCACTCGGTACCGCTACGGCGCCTATCTCGCCGACGCCCTCGGCCGGGCAGTCGTCCGCGCCCACGGCACCGTCGCCGTACGCCGGTTGCGCACCCGGGCGGAGGACTGTACCGGCACCCCCGACGGCCGGGTGGAGATCCGCCTCGCCGACGGGGGACCACTGATCGCGGACGCCGCCGTCCTCGCCACCGGACCCGCCGCCCCGGCCGCCGCCTGGGTCCCGCCCCGGCTGCGCGAGGCCCCCCGGTTCATCGGCACGCCCTGGGCGCCCGGCGCCCTTAACGGCCCGTGCGCCGACACCGCCGACGTGCTGCTCGTCGGCACCGGCCTGACCGCCGTCGACCTCGCCCTCACCCTCGACCACCCCGGCCGCACGGTGCACGCCCTCTCCCGCACCGGCCTGCTGCCGCAGCCGCACGCGCTCGGCCCGGCCGGGTCCATGCCCGCGCCCGCCGACCTGCCCGACGCCTCGCTCGGCCGACTGCGCCGGGCCGTCTACCGGCATCTGAGCCGCTCCGTACGTATCCACGGCGACTGGCGCCCCGCCCTGGACAGCCTGCGCCCGCACACCACCCGGCTGTGGCGCAGCCTCACCCCCGAGGAACGGGAGGAGTTCCTGGCCCGCGAGGGCGCCCTGTGGAACACCCACCGCCACCGCATGGCCCCCGCCACCGCCGAACACGTCTCGCGCGCCCGCACCGCCCGCCGACTGCACGTCCACACCGGCACGGTGGTCGGCGCCCACGGCGACGCGGGGCTCCGCGTCGAGCTGTCCGGCGGCCGGACGCTGCACGTGGGATGGGTGATCGACTGCACCGGCCCCGGGCGCCGCCCCGACGACCCGCTGTGGCGCGCGCTGTTCGCCGCCGGTACCGCGGTCGCCGGCCCGCTCGGCATGGGCGTCGCCACCCGTGACGGGCGCCTCGTGGACGCCCGGGGCCGCACCGGGGCGCCCCTGTTCACGCTCGGCGCGCCGCGCCGCGGCGAGCTGTGGGAGACCACCGCCATCCCCGAAATCCGCGGCCAGGCAGCCGAGTTGGCCGGGC
>NZ_JBSGBN010000100.1:0-35199 GCF_053601275.1 Streptomyces sp. NPDC004752
CCGGCCAGGGCGGTGGCCGGGCGCTCCGGGGGCTGGTCGGGGGCGGAGGCGGCGCCGGCGGCTGCGGGCTTGGCGGGGGCCTGGGGGGGGCGGGGGGCCGTGGTGCCGGTGGGCGACGACCGCGGCGCCGTCGAGGACCACGGCCTCGGCTACGCCAAGGAATTGCTCTCCGGGCTCGGCGGCTCCTTCGGCGGCATCGCCGCCCTGGTCGCCGTCTTCACCGCGGCCGGGACCGTCGCGCTCTCGGTGGGGCAGCGGGGGCGCGAGTTCGCGCTGCTGCGCGCCATCGGTGCCACCCCGCGGCAGATCCGCCGCGCGGTCGCCGCCGAGGCGCTGCTGGTCGCGCCGCTCGCCGGGCTGCTCGGCTGCCTGCCCGGGATCGGGCTCGCGCGCTGGTGGTTCGGGCAGCTGAAGGACCGCGGCGCCATCCCGGAGGCCGTGGACCTGCACGTCTCCTTCATCCCGCTGGTCACCGCCGTCGGCACCGGGCTGCTGACCGCCCTCGCCGCCGGCTGGGCGGCCGGCCGCAGGCCCGCGAAGATCAAGCCCGGCCAAGCGCTGACCGAGGCGTCGGTGGAGCGGCTGCGGCCCGGCGTGATCCGTACCGCACTGGGCCTGGGCGCCGTCGTCGGCGGCGGGTTCCTCACCGGCCTCGCCGCCCGTTCGGCAGGGGAGGACGCGGCCAACGCCGCCCTCGGCGTCGTCATGCTCTTCATGCTCGCCGTAGCGCTGCTCGGCCCGCTGGTGGCGCGGCTGTGCGCGGCGCTCTTCGGCCTGCCGCTGCGCGGCGCGGGCGCGTCCGCCGCCCTCGCCGCGGCCAACTCCCGTACCAACGCCCGCCGTCTCGCCTCCGCGATCACCCCGATCGTGCTCGCCATGGCCTTCGCCTCCACGCTCGTCTTCATGCATACGAGCGAGAGCCACGTCGCCGCCGAGCAACTGCGCGCGGGCGTCACCGCCGACCATGTGGTCACGCACCCCGCCGGGCTGCCGGTGGACGCGGCGGAGCGCGCGTCCCGGGCGCCGGGCGTGGACGCGGCCGTCGGCCTGCTGACCACGCAGGTGCTGGTGCCCGTCGGCTCCGGCGGCGACAGGTGGCTGCAGGGCTCGGCGACCCAGGGGATCTCCGGCTCCGGCGCGCAGCTCGCGAAGGTGCAGGACCTCGACGTGCGCAGCGGCAGTCTGGAACGGGTCGGCAAGGGCCGGATCGCCGTCGACAGGACGCTCGCCACGTCGGCGAAGGTCAAGGTCGGCGACAAGCTGCCGCTCTACCTCCCGGACGGCACCAGGGCCAGCCCCGAGGTCGTCGCCGTGTACGGTCGTGGCCTCGGCCTGGCGGCGGTGACCATGGACCGCGCCTCCCTGGCCGCCCATGTCACGTCGGGCTTCGACAGCACACTGCTGGTACGGGGCGCAGACGCCAAGGCCCTCGCCCCGCTGGGCAAGGTCACCGACGCCTCCGGCTACGCCGTCGAGCAGGACATCGACCGCGAACTCAACGCCTGGGCCAACTACACGATGGCCGGTGTCCTCGGCGGCTTCGCGGCCGTCGCCGCCGCCAACACGCTGGTGATGACCGTCCTCGACCGCCGCCGTGAGCTGGGCATGCTCCGCCTCGTCGGCTCCACCCGGCTCCAGGTGATGCGGATGCTCCGCTGGGAGGGCCTGCTGGTGTCGGTGGCGGGCGTGGTTCTGGGCACGGCCATCGCCGCCGCCACGCTGATCCCGATGATGCGCGGCCTGACGGGGGAGTCCCCGTATGTGCCCCCGCTGGTGTTCGGGGCATTCGCCGCGGCCGCGGTGGGCCTCGGCCTGCTCGCCGTCAGCCTCCCGGCACGCGCGGCACTACGCGACCGGAATGCCTGAGCCCAGCGTCACACAGCGGGGACTTCATCGACGCTCGGTGTCTCTTGCCTTCCTTCCTTGACGAGTCTCGCCAGGTGACACGGTCACGCCTGCGGGGCGGGCTTTGGCTATTCATCTGGTGAATCAGGGGCGTCGTCGTGGGCGCGTGGGGGAATTCGGGTCATTGACGCCCCTGTGGCGTGACCCTAGCCTGCTGGCCAACGGTAACGAACGGGGTAATCATCGGGTGAATCGAGGTATGGCAGGAGGTATAGCAGGGCTGGCGCACCGTTTGATGTACTCGTCCAGGGAGCACTCAAGGTATGAGCACGAACAAGAACTCCGTGAACCTCGGTGGGCGGGCCGCCACGGCCATGCCCAGACGCATGGTCCATCTCGACTTCCACACCGGCCCGGGCATCACCGGGGTGGGGGAGGCGTTCAACCCAGAAGAGTTCGCTCGGACTCTTGCCGAAGCGGACGTGCAGAGTGTCACGGTGTTCGCCAAGTGCCACCATGGCCATCTGTACTACGGCACCGAACGGCCGGAACGGCACCCCGGCCTCGCCAACAATCTCGACCTGCTGGAAGAGCAGATCGAAGCGCTGCACCGGTTCGGCATCAAAGCGCCCGTCTATCTGAGCGTCCAGGTCGACGAGTACGCGGCGGACCACCACCCGGAATGGGTCGCCACGGACGAGGAGGGCCGCCTGGTCAAGATGGCACCGGGCCGGTTCCACCCCGGCTGGCAGGTGCTGGACATGTCCAGCCCGTACACGGACTACCTGGCGGGCCAACTCGATGACGTGCTGAGGACCTTGGGGACGGTCGACGGTGTCTTCCTCGACATGTGCTGGGACCAGCCATCGACGTCTCGCTGGGCCGTGGACGGCATGCGAAGCATGGGTCTGGATGTCACCGACGCCGCCGACCGTGAGACATATGCCCGCAGTGTTGCCCACACGTATATGGGTCGCTATCGAGCGATGATCCTTCCACGGCTCGCCGACGGCGCTCCGATGAGTGTGTGGTTCAACAGTCGGCCCAAGACCGCGTTGACCGACGAAGTGGCCTTCGTGGACCACGTGGAGATCGAAGCCCTGCCTACCGGAGGCTGGGGCTATTCCTATCTGCCGTACGTGTCGCGGTTCGTGCGCCCGCTGGGCAAGCCGGTCCTCGCCCACACCGGACGCTTCCACAAGAGCTGGGGCGACAACGGCGGCCTGAAGCCACAAGCGGCCCTGACGTTCGAGTGTGCGCAGATGCTGGCGTACGGGATCAGCGCGGGCGTCGGTGACCTGTTGCACCCCAGCGGCCGCCTCGCTCCTGACACTTACCGGCTTGTGGGGACCTCGTATCGGCATATCAAGCGGTGCGAGCCCTTCACCGAGGGCGGACGGCACGTCAAGGAGGTCGCGGTGCTCCTCGATCCGGCGCTGGGTGACACACCGGGCCCGGTCGGCGTCGGAGTTGTCCGCGCTCTTCAGCGGCTCCGGCTGCAATTCGACATCCTCCCGCCCGCCGCCGAACTGGGCGAGTACCGAGCGGTTGTCGTACCCGAGACGACCCAGCTGACCGGACCCCTGGCCCAACGACTCCAGCGTTTCGCCGAGGCCGGGGGAGCGCTACTGGTCAGTGGGGCGGCGGCGATCGAGGAAGACGGCACGCCCCGGCTCGACGCGCTGGGCATCGCGGCGGCCGGTGCCCCCGTCGACCACGCGTTCTGGCGCGCATCCGGCAACCCGGACGCGTTCGCGCACGTGATGTACGAGCCGAGCCGACCACTGACACCGTCACGGGGGACCGCACTGTGGGATGTGGTCGCGCCGTACTTCCCGCGGACATGGGACAACTTCAGCGGCCACGACTACACCCCCGTCGGCACCGGCGCCCCGCTCGGCGCGGCGGTCGTCGTCAACGGCAGCGTGGCCACCGTTGCCGCCCCCCTCTTCACCGCCGTCGGACGGCACGCCGCCGAGGAGTATCACCGGCTGTTGTCGGCGATCTTCGCCCGCATCCTGCCCGATCCGCTGGTCCGAGCCGACGGACCGGCACACCTGGAAGCGGTGGTTGTCGATACCGAACGAACGCGGGTCGTGCATCTGCTGAGCTTCCTGGCGTCGCGGCAGGGCGAGGGGGTCAGCGCGCTCACCTTCGCGGTGGAAGGCATCGACCTGGTTCATGACCCGTTCCCGCTGGTCGCCATGGAACTGGAGGTGAAGGCGGACCGGGAACCGGCATCCGTCACTCTGCAACCGCACGGACATGAACTGCCTTTCACCTACCGGGACGGCTACCTGCGCACCACGGTCGACCTGGCCGACGGTCATGGCATGGTCGTGCTCGGCCGGCCCGGCGGCTGAGATCACCGTCGGCAGCGGCAACGACCGCACCGCGCTGCACACGGCTCCCGTGTCCGTACCCCGACACGGACGCGTCAGGTGTGCATATGTTGCAGGGCTCTCCGCGCGCCGGCGATGAGCTCGGCGTCGGAGAGCCGGGCAAGTGCGTGGGCCTGGTCGCCGCCGTTGAAGCCGAGCAGGATGGGCTTGCCGAAGGTCTTGTACCCGTTGACCCACCAGGACCACAGGCTCGGGTGGTCGGGGTCGAACCATTCGATGACATCGGCGTCGGTGTCCCAGAAGGGTTCGGGGAATTGGAGCCACAGCTTGTCCAGGAGACCGGCTCCGAGCGCTTTGACGGCTTGTTGCTTGTCGCCTGGCAGGGCCGGCTCGAAGTCGATGGTCCGGGCCTTGAGCACACCGATCGGGACGGTGACCACCACGCGGTCGGCGGAGACGACCTCGCCACTCTGCAAGATCACCGAGACCGCGTCGGTGTCGTACCGGACGCCGGTGACGACCTTCCGCGTGCGGACCGGGAGGTCGCCGCGCACCTGTGCGATCAGCCGGTCGTAGCCCTGCGGCAGCAGCAGGTCCGGGCCTTTGAGGTCGCGGCCTTCCTGCGTGGCGGTCACGGACAACTGGCCCGGCTCGGCGGCGTACTCCAGGGCGTATTCGATGTTCAGCGCGGTGCGCAGCGCGGCGGAGCGTTTGCTGGGCAGCACGGAGGCGACGGTGGTGGTGTCCGGGGCGTCCACGTCCTTCAGCCCGCCTTGGTAGTGGGCGAGTGCCGCCATGGCTGCCTCGTTCTCGCCGGTGGAGTTGTCGTAGTCGAACGCGTAGCTGGAGTCGCCCGTCTCGTGCAGGACTTGGGTCATCACGTTGTCCGTGGAGCCGTGGATCCATGATGCGCCCAGCTCGGCGGGTACTCCTGCGAGGTGCCGGGTCTCGATGCGGCCGCCGATTCGGTCGCGTCCTTCGAGAACGGTCACTCGGAAGCCCCGGTCGGCCAGGGCGCGTGCACAGCCGAGCCCGGCGAATCCGGCCCCGATGACCACGATGTGTTCACCGTCGGCGGCGTCGTCGGTGACCTGTCCCGCCGCCCGGCGTCCGCTTTCCAGAGCGCCGTGGGCAGTGCTGGGTGCCTCGGCGGAGGTCGCCTCTCCGGCGAAGTACAGGCGTCCGGCCACCGGTGCAGCGAGCAGGGTGCGCGCGTTCGCGCCCAGGGTGCTGGGCGTGAGGTAGGAGTAGGAGCAGCGGGCAAAGGGATCAATCGACCATGAGGTGCGCAGGTATGCGACCGGGTCGCTGATGTCGCTGTGGCCGCCGCGACCGGATCCGCGGGGCCCGGTCGGCCTGCTTGCGGTGCACGACGCCAGCGCGCCTGCCGAGCCCAACGACAGCGCTGAGCCGAGCAGCGCGCGGCGTCCTATTCCACTGGGGGAGTTCGGGGGGTTCATGGTCGGCAGTCTCTCCTGTTGTCAGGTGCGGTCGCCCGGCCGCGGTCGGCGGCGGTTCGAACGGTCCTCGTCGGCACCCCGTTCCGTATCGGGAGGGGCGCGGCGCAGACAGCACTCGGGGATCGACCGCGGGCGGGCCGAAGGACGAGGCCAGGACGGGCTGTTGGCGCCCGGCCACGCGGGGCAGGCGGGGGAGTGCCGGCGTCAGCGACAGGTGTCGGCCGACGAGTCGGCTGACGTCGCGTCTGCGGCGGCGGCGGGTATACGCAGGGCCTCCACCAGATCGCGGTACAAGGCGTCTGTGGCCAGGAGTTCGTGGTGTCGTCCCCTGGCGCGGATGCGGCCCGCCTCCATCACCACGATGGTGTCCGCGTTCACCACGGTCGACAGCCGGTGGGCGATGGTGACAACGGCGCCGGAGGCCGCACGGGAGCGGATGCAGTCCTGGACGGCGGCTTCGGTCAGCCCGTCGAGTTGAGCCGTCGCCTCGTCCAGGAGCAGCACGTCCGGAGCGCGCAGCAGTGTGCGGGCCAAGGCGATGCGCTGGCGTTCGCCACCCGAGACGACCGTGCCGGACAGGGGAGTGCCGAGGCCGTCGGCCAGGGCGTCGATCCGTTCGGTCAGCCGGACCTCGTGCAGGACGCGCCTGAGTTCCGCCTCCGTTGCGTCTGGGTGGGTGAGCAGCAGGTTGTCTCGGATCGTGCCGGGCACTACGGGAGTGTCCTGCTCCACGTAGGCCAGCCTCGCCCGTACCTCACCGTGCGTGTGCTCGCTGTAGGGGCGGCCGTCCAGGAACAGCTCGCCGTGGTTCGGTTCCAGGAAGCGCAGGATGAGTGAGAACAGGCTCGTCTTGCCCGCTCCCGACGGGCCGACGATCGCGACATGCCCGCGCCGGGGGACGGCCAGGTCGATGTCCCTCACCGCAGGCTCGGTGTCCGGGCCATAGGACGCGGTGACGTTCTTCAGCTCCAGTACGGGAATGTCCGCAGAGAACGTGCCCGGCGAGGGAGCCGCGTCGCGGAAGGCACGGCGGGGCCTCGGCGCCACCGGAGTTGTGGCTTCGGTCTGTATGTCCTCCATCTCGCGGATGCGTTCGGCCGCGGCCATTCCGGACTGGAGAGCGGTCACGTTCCGGCTCAGTTCACTGATCGGATCCATCAGCCCGAACGCGTAGAGCAGGAACGCTATGAGGCTGGAGACTTCCAGATGCCCCGCGCTGACCCGCCAGGCTCCCACAGCCAGAATCAGGATGATCGCCAACTGCATTCCGGACATCGCGATAGTCCAGGCCAGCGCCTCGCGGCGGACCGCACGGACGCCGTACTCGGCGGCGGCGTGGGCGTCGGCCGAGATGCGCTCGGCCGTACGGTCCTCGGCGCGGCTGACCTTCACCGTCCGGATCGCACGGAGCGTGCCCTCCAGGATGCCGCCGAGTTGTCCGAGATGCTTCTGGGCGTGCTGCTGCGCCGCGGCGATCCCTGGCATCAGGACCGCGAACAGGACGCCGACCACCGCGACCGCCGCTACGGTGGCCACCAGCAGCACCAGGTCGAGCGTGCCCATCAGAACGAGTGTCCCCAGCAGCATGACCGTCGCGTTGATCAGGCCGACCGGGGCGCCGGTGGCCGCCTCGTGCAGCAGGACGGTATCGGAGGTGACGCGCGTGACGAGCGCACCGGGCGGGTGCCGTGTGACAGCGGGCACGGTAGCCGCGAGGAAGCGGCGCACCAGCGACTCGCGGGCTCGCAGGACCACGTGCTCGCCCAGCGTACCGAGCAGTGTCCATTGCCAGTAGGTGACGGCGCTGCTGAGCACCAGCAGGCCCAGCAGCGTCACTACCGGCCCTGCCAGCGACGACGATCCGCCGAGCACGTCGAGCACCCACTTGGTGACCATCGGTGTGGCCAGTCCCGTGGCCGACCCTGCCAGCCCCAGAAGCAGGGCCAGCGCCAGCGTGCCCTTGTGCGGCCGGGTGAACGACCAGAGAATCCGCAGCCGCGGAGCAGCCCCGTCACGGGAAGCCATTTTCGGAACGCTCATGGCACTGATTGGAACATCGCTGTTCTATACTGGTCAACCTGATTCCATCTCGGGGTAGGCGCTACCGTATGCACATGGGCGAAGGCCACACCGCGGTGACCGAGAGCGGGACGCGCGCCCGCACACGGCGCGCAATCCTCGACGCCGCCGTCGCTTTGCTGTCAGCCGACGCGACCGCGTCGCTCGCCGACGTCGCCGCGTCCGCCGGAGTGGGACGCACCACCGTGCACCGCTACTTCCCCGAGCGGTCCGATCTGCTGGCGGCCGTCGGCGCGGATCTCCTGGAGAAGGTCGCGGCGGCCACCGACCGTGCCCGGCTCGAAGACGGCCCGGCCTCGAAGGCCCTGGAACGGCTCTGCCAGGAGTACTTCGAGCTCGGCGACGGTCTGACCTTGATCTTCGACACACATCAGCTGATGAACTGGTCCGGCTGGGAGGACGAGACCCCCGCCGACGAGGCGCTGCTGCGTGCCGTACGCCGTGGTCACACGGAGGGCAGCATCGACCCGGAGATGGGCGCGGAGTGGCTGCGGGACGTGGTGTGGTCCCTGCTGTACTCGGCCTGGGAACAGGCCCGCTCCTACAACATCCCCAAACACACAGCTCTGGCCCTGTGCCTGCACACACTGAGGAAGGCCGTCGCGCCCTGAGGGGAGACCCTGTCCAACTGGCGGAGCGACAGGCCAAGTCACCCGGGCGCCACCGGCACACCGGGGTGTTCACCACCGACCTCCATGACGGCCCGGTCGCCGAAGGAGACGACGCCGCGACGGACCCGCCTCGCTGACAAGGCGCGGCGCCCGAGAACTGCTTGGCCTGCGGCCCGCTCGAAGAGCCTGCGAACAGTGCAGGTGGCCCGGTCGGGAACCGCACAGGCCAGACCGTGCCGTATCCGGGCTGGAGGCTGCACGGGTCCGGGCCCGTACCCGAACAGCTCCTCATTCCGGTGAAGTTCTTTATCCCGAAGGCTTGTCTTCATCATGCTGAAGCTCTTCAATATGAGCCAAGCCCGGCAGCTCGCGGGTCGTCGGCGAACACACTCGGCCCCGGCCGTGGGTCGTTGGACGGCACGGCATGATGCAGCCCTTCTCATCCCACGAGGCGGTCGAGAACTGTGAGCGACGCAACTGCGATATCCCCGGACGGTCAACCGGACGTCGACGCGCTCATCGCCATGGTGGGGTTGCAGATCAGGGTGTTGCGGAAGCAGGACGGCCTCACCCTCGACGAACTCAGTCGGCGCTCCGGGGTGAGCACCGGGCTCATCAGCCAGGTCGAGCGCGGGAAGGGCAACCCCTCCTTCGCGACCCTGGTGCAGCTCGCCCACGGGCTCGACATCCCCATCGGCAGGCTGTTCCACCTCACCGACCAGATCAGTCCGGTGGTGCGGCGCACAGAGCGCCGCAGCCTCGACTTCCACGGCACCGACCTGAACGGCGCCCGCTACGAGCTGCTCACACCCACGCTCAACGGAGCGCTCGAAGTTGTCTGGGTCGAGACCCAACCGGGCCATGACACCAGCAGGACCCCGTTCCGCCACAACGGCGAAGAGTTCGGGATCGTCCTGTCCGGTGTCAAGGACATCTACCTCGACGGCGTCCGGCACCGGCTTGAGGCCGGCGACTCGATCACCTACTCCTCAAGCATTCCGCACTGGTACGCCAACCCCGGCGACGAGCCGGCCACTTCCGTCTGGGTGATCACTCCGCCCAGCTGGTAGCCGCAGGCTCTCGCACCTCCCAACGCCCCGGCCGTCGGCCCGGGCGCAGGTCCCGCACGGCCAGCATCCCTGTGCCTTCTACCTGCGAGGTGCCCCGCATGGCATCGCTCACCGACAGAACCGCTGTCCCCACCCGTCTCTCCCCACGACGCGCACTCCTGGCGCTCGGCGGCGGCAACGCCGTCGAGTGGTACGACTGGATGGTCTACGGGCTGCTCGCCTCCTATCTGGGCCCGCAGTTCTTCCCCTCCAGCAACTCCCTGTCCTCCACCCTGTCCGCGCTGGCGGTCTTCGCGGTCGGCTTCGCCGCCAGACCGCTCGGCGCCCTCGTCCTCGGCACACTGGCCGACCGGATCGGCCGCCGCCGCATCATGCTGCTGTCCATCGGCTGCATGGTCGTGAGCACCGGGGTCATCGCGGTGCTGCCCACCCATGACACCATCGGCGTCTGGGCCGGGGTGATCCTGGTCGCCTGCCGGATCCTTCAGGGCCTGTCCACCGGCATCGAAGCCCCGCTGAACTCCACCTATGTCGTGGAGATGGCACCGGAGGGCCAGACGGCCCGCTACGGCACCGTCATCAGCGTCTACATCCAGGTCGGCATCATCTCGGCCTCCCTCGTCTCCTTTCTGACCAGCACCGCGCTGGGCGCGCAGCGCATGGAGGACTGGGGCTGGCGCATCCCCTTCGTGGTCGGCGCCCTGGCCGGTCTCCTCTTCCTGTGGCTGCGCCGCAACCTGCCGGAGACCCTGCACACACACGTGTCGGACACCGAAGCCCCGGTGCGGAAGACGTCCCAGGTGTGGGCCGAGGTCGCCCGCAACAAGGCGGCGCTGCTGGCCATCGTCTTCGTCGTCGCCGGCGCCCAGGCGCTCAACTACACCTGGAACACAGGTCTGCCGAACCTGGCCCGCACAACGTACGAGGAGGACCCCACCGCGGTCTTCGCCGTCACCACCCTGAGCGGACTGTGCGCCCTCGCCCTCTTCCCGCTGGTCGGGCGGCTCGCCGACCGCAAGCGGATCTCCCGCACCTTCATTGCCACCCGGCTCGCGGTCACCCCGCTGGTGTTCGTGGTCCTCGTCTATCAGGCCCCCGGCATGACGTCCTTCGCGGCCGTGATGCTGATCGGAGCGCCCGTGCTGGCCCTCACCATGGGCCTGTACAACACCGTTTCCGCGACCCTCATGCCGATGAGCTGCCGGGTCACCGGTGTCGGCCTGGGCTACGCGGTCGGGGTCGCCTGTTTCGGCGGCACCGCTCCCTACGTCCTGCTGTGGTTCCAACGAGCCGGCCTCCCCTGGGCCTTCCCCGCCTACGCCGCCGCGCTGTGCCTGCTCAGCGTTCTCTTCTACGTGCTCGCGTTCCGTCGCGGTTCCGTCCGCGTCGGAAGCTGAAAGGAGACACCCGTGTCCGACAGTGCCGCATCGCTCCGCACACCCGGCCAGGAACGTACCGTCACTCTCGACGCCATCGAAGCCCCCGTGGTCCAGCGGTCCGAGGTGATCGTCGTCGGCGGCGGCCCGGCCGGAGTGAGCGCCGCCGTCTCCGCGGCCCGCAGCGGGGCCCAGGTGACCCTGCTGGAACGCTACTCGGCGCTGGGCGGCCTCGCCTCGGGCGGCATGGTGCTCGTCCTGGACGACATGGTCAACGGCGACGAGGTGACCGTCACCGGCATCGTCGACGAGTACGTCGAGCGGATGGCGAAGCTGGGCCTCGCCGTCTACCCGCCTGCCGAGGACCGTCACTCCTCCCCGAAGACCTGGGCCACCTGGGGCCGCTGGGGCGCCTTCGACTTCCACTCCCACGTCACCCCCAAACCCATCTGCTACGCCGTCGCCTTCGACCCCGACGGCTGGAAGCGGGTCTCCAACGAACTGGTCCGCGAGAACGGCATCCATCTGCGCCTGCACAGCTGGTTCTCCCGCCCGGTGGTCCGCGACGGCGCCGTCAAGGGCGTCGTCTGCGAGACCAAGTCCGGCCCGCAGGCGATCATGGGTGAGGTCGTCGTCGACACCACCGGCGACATCGACGTGGCCTCCCGGGCCGGTGCCGCCCATATCCAGGGCAGTTACCTCACCACTCTCGTCTTCCGCCTCGGCGGCGTCGACACCGACGCGGCCGAGCACTACGAGCAGCAGAACCCGCGCGAGGTCCGCGCCATCAACCGCAAGATCAAGCGGATGCTCGGCGGGGCCTGGGAACTGTGGTGGCTCAAGACCCCCGTCCCCGGTGTGGTGTGGTGCAACTGCCCCCACCTGACCGGCTACGACGGCACCGACCCGGCCTCCCTCACCGAGGCCGAGTTCGAGGCACGCGCCCGCATCGGCGCCGTCCTGGACACCATCAAGCAGGACCTGCCCGGCTTCGAGAAGGCGTATCTGCTGGACGTGGCCGAGCAGATGGGCGTGCGCCAGACCCGGCTGCTCCAGGGCGAGTACGTGATGACCAAGGACGACATCACCACCCGCCGCCACTTCCCCGACTCCGTCGCCCGCGGCCGCGACTACTACTACCCCTACCGGTCGCTGCTGCCCCGCGACGTGGACCAGCTGGTGGTCGCCGGCCGCCACTACTCGGCCACTTCCGAGGCCCAGCGGATGTCCCGGGAGATCCCACCGTGCATGGCCATGGGCCAGGCCGCCGGCATCGCCGCCGCGACGGCCGCCGAACAGGGCATCGCGGTACGGGACGTCGACCCCGCCGTCATCCAGCGCCGCATGCGCGACCAGGGCGCGGACCCAGGCGACATACCCGCGGCGAACGCGACCCTCGACCAGCCCACGGAGGCCACGGCATGACCGTCCCCCAGCCGCTCAGCGGCATCACCGTCATCGACTTCACCCAGGTCTTCATGGGGCCGTCCTGCACCCAGCTGCTCGGTGACTACGGCGCCGACGTCATCAAGGTCGAACGGCCCGGGACCGGCGACATCTCCCGCACCTCGATCCCCGACCCCGCGGGCCTGGACAACCCCATCTTCCTGTCCATCAACCGCAACAAGCGCAGCATCAGCGTCGACACCCGCACCGACGAAGGCCGCCAGATCGTCCGGGACCTGGTGCGCACCGCCGATGTCGTCGTCAGCAACTTCCGGGCCGGCGTCATGGAGCGCCTCGGCCTCGGTTACGAGGCGCTGCGCGCCCTCAACCCCCGTCTCATCTGGGCATCCGGCACGGGATTCGGCACCGACGGCCCCTACCGGCACAAGGGCGGGCAGGACGCGGTCGCCCAGGCATACAGCGGCGTCATGTGGCGTCGGGTCGCCGAGGACGACCCGCTCACCCTCTATCCGACCACGCTGTGCGACTACACCACCGGCATGCATCTGCTCCAGGGCATCCTGCTTGCCCTGCTGCACCGCGACCGCACCGGTGAGGGCCAGAAGGTCGAGGTGTCGATGTACGACTCCATGCTCCATATGCAGATGCAGGAGGCGTGCCAACTGCTCAACCGGGGCTCCGAGATCAACTGGGCCGCCATGCCCCTCACCGGGGTGTTCCAGACCACCGACGGAGCGCTGTGCATGGTGGGCGGCTTCACGGCGAATCCGCTGCACCACATCAGCCTCGCCCTGGAACTCGACGAGGACCTCGGCAAACGGCCCCAATTCGCCACCCTGGAACAGCAGTTCGCCGCCCGCCCCGAACTCCAGCGGATCTTCGCCGAACGGATCGCCGGCAACACCACCGCGTACTGGGTCAAGCGACTGGAGGAACAGGACGTCCTGTGCGCCCCGGTGCACAGCCTGGAACAGACGCTCGCCGACGAGCAGACGGCCGTGAACAACATGATCGTCGAGATGGACCACCCGGTGGCCGGACGCATCCGCGCTCTCAACGCCCCGATCCATCTGTCGGCCGGACCGGCCGCGGTACACCGCGTCCCGCCGCGGCTCGGCCAACACGGTGCCGAGGTGCTGGGCGAACTGGGTTACCGGCCCGAGCAGATCGCGCTGCTGCGGGAGAAGGGCGTCCTGCGATGAACGCGACACCCGACGAGGTCCGCTACGAGCGCGACGGACACATCGCCCGGGTCACCATCGACCGCCCCGCGGTGCTCAACGCCGTGGACCCCGAGACCACCGCACGGCTGAACGCCATCTGGGACGAGATCGAGGCCGACCGGGACGTCCGCGTCGTCGTGGTCACCGGCGCCGGCGAGAAGGCGTTCTGCGTGGGCGCCGACATGTCCGCGGGCGCCGTCGCGAAGACCGGCCTTGAGTACTGGGCCGACCTCGACCCGAACGGCTTCGGCGGCCTGAGCCTGCGCACCACCCTCGATGTCCCCGTCATCGCCCGGGTGGGCGGCTACGCGCTCGGCGGCGGCATGGAGATGGTGCTGGGCTGCGACATCGTCATCGCCGCCGAGCACGCCCAGTTCGGCCTGACCGAACCCCGCGTCGGCCGCATCCCGCTCGACGGCGGCGTCTTCCAGCTCGTACGACGGCTGCCGCACACCCAGGCCATGGGCCTGTTGCTCACCGGGCGACGGGCGTCGGCCGCCGAGCTGCACCGGATGGGACTGGTCAACGAGGTGGTGCCGGTACGGGAGTTGGACGAGGCGGTCGACCGCTGGGCCGCCGACGTCCTCGCCTGCGCGCCCACCTCGCTCCGTGCCATCAAACAGATGGTGCAGCGCGGCGCGCACCTGTCGCCGCGGGACGCCCACGCGCTGCGGCTGCCGGCCCTGACCACCGCACTGGACAGCGAGGACAGCAAGGAGGGCGTGCTCGCCTTCCAGGAGAAGCGCCGGCCCGCGTGGCCGGGGCGATGAAGGGAAACGATCGATGACCGGACACCTGTCTCCCGGCGTGTGGGGCGTGGTCGCCACACCGTTCCTCGGCTCCACCCTGGAAGTGGACGAGACGAGCCTGGCCCGGCTGGTGCAGCACTACGCGCACATCGGCGTCACCGGTCTGACCGTGCTCGGCGTCTTCGGCGAGGCCGCCCGGTTGTCCGCCGACGAGCGCCGTACCGTCCTCGAAGTGGTCGCCGAGACCGTCGACCTGCCCCTGGTCGCCGGTGTCACCGCACTCGCCACCGCTCCGGTCCTGGAGGAGGCCCGGCTGGTCCGCGAGGTGCTGGGGGACCGGCTGGCGGCGCTCATGGTGCAGGTGAACTCGCCCGATCCGGGGGTCGTGGCCGACCACCTCAACGCCGTCCACCAGGTCACCGGCGCCCCCGTCGTCGTCCAGGACTACCCGGTGAGCAGCAAGGTGACGATCCGTACCGCCGACCTGGTGCGCGTGGTGCGGGCCGTCCCGGCGACGGCGGCGGTGAAAGCCGAGGCCCCGCCGACCCCGGCCGCGGTGGCCGCGCTGACGGCGGCGATCGACGTACCGGTGTTCGGCGGTCTGGGCGGGCTCGGGCTGCTGGACGAGCTGGCGGCCGGTGCCGCCGGCGCGATGACCGGCTTCTCCTGCCCCGAGGGTCTGATCGCCTGTGTCGACGCCTGGCGGGCCGGCGGCTACGACGCGGCCCGGCAGGCCTACCTGCCCTACCTTCCGCTGGTCAACTTCGAGGCACAGGCGGGCATCGGGCTGGCCGTGCGCAAGGAGGCCATCCGTCGGCGCGGGCTCATGGCGGAGTCGGGGGTGCGGCCGCCGGCGGCCACGCTGCCCGAGCCGCTCCTCCCACAGTTGGAGCGGCATCTCGCCGCGACTCCCGGCGCGGCCCTCGCGGAGGTGTGCTGATGGACCTCGGCATCCGTGGACGCATCGCCGTCGTCGCCGCCTCCACCGGCGGACTCGGCCGCGCGGTGGCCCAGGCGCTGGCGGCCGAGGGAGCGGCCGTCGTCGTGTCGGGGCGGCGCGGATCCCTCGCCGAGGAGATCGCCGCATCCCTCCCCGACGCGGTCGGCGTCGAGGCCGATCTCACCACCCCGGACGGACCCCGCCGCCTGGTCGAGGCCGCCCGCGCCGCGTACGGCGATCCCGACATCCTGGTCCTCAACGGCCCCGGTCCGAAGCCGGGCAAGGCCGCCGATGTGGCCGACGCGGACCTGGCCACGGCACTGGACTCGCTGCTGCTCGCCCCGCAGCGGCTGGCGGCGCTGACCGTACCCGCGATGCGGAAACGCGGCTGGGGCCGCGTCCTGGCCATCGGTTCCAGCGGAGTTGCCGTCCCGCTGCCCGACCTGGCGCTGTCCAACGCCGGACGGGCCGCCCTGGCCTCCTACCTCAAGACGCTCGCCGCCGAGGTCGCCGGCGACGGAGTCACCGTCAACCTGCTGCTGCCGGGGCGCATCGCAACCGAGCGAGTGGCCCTGCTCGACGCCGCGAAGGCCGAACGCGAGCAGCGCGACCTCGCCGAGGTGCGGGCCGACTCGCGGGCCGCCATCCCGGCCGGGCGCTACGGCACCCCGGAGGAGTTCGGCGCGGCCGCGGCCTTCCTGTGCGGCGGGCCCGCCTCGTACATCACCGGGACGGCGCTCCGCTGCGACGGCGGCCTCGTCCGCAGCCTGTGACCACACCCCGACCCGACGCAAAGGAATTCCCCTTCATGAGCCCCTTCATGAGCACAGTGCGGATCGGCAATCTGATCGCCGGTGAACGCCTGACCGGAGACGGCTTCGAACGCCGCAACCCCGCCGACCCCTCCGACGTGGTGGCCGTGGCACCGGTGTCCGACCGGACCGCCGTGGACGCCGCGGTCAGCGCCGCCGCGGACGCCCAGCCCGGCTGGGCCGCGCTCCCCGCGCCCGCGCGCGGCGCGATCCTCATGGACTCGGCGGAGATCCTCCGCAGCCGCCACGAGCACGTCGCCCATGACCTCGTCCGGGAGGAGGGCAAGACGCTGGCCGAAGCCCGTGGCGAGGTGCGACGCGCCATCGACGTCCTGCGGTACTTCGGCTCCGCAGGCTGGCGTTGCGGCGGCGAGGTGCTGCCGAGCTCCCAGCCCGACACCATGGTCCACACCCGCAGGGAGCCGCTGGGCGTGGCCGGGCTGATCACTCCGTGGAACTTTCCCCTCGCCATTCCGGCCTGGAAGACGGCCCCCGCCCTGGTCGGCGGCAACACCGTGGTGATCAAGCCGGCCGAGCTCACGCCGGTGTCGTTCCACCACCTCACCGAGGCGCTCGTGCAGGCAGGGCTGCCCGCGGGCGTGCTCAACGTCGTGCACGGCCCGGGCTCGGTCGTCGGTGCTGCCCTGACCGCCGATCCACGGGTGGCAGCGGTCTCCTTCACCGGCTCCACGGCCGTCGGTATGCGCATCGAGCGCACCGTTCACGAACGGCGCGGACGCGTGCAGGTCGAGATGGGCGGCAAGAACGCCCTGGTCGTCCTTGACGACGCGGACGTCGAGCAGGCCGCGCTCGTTGCCGCAGCCGGTGGCTTCGGTCTCACCGGACAGGCATGCACCGCATCCTCCAGGGTCATCTGCACGCCCGCGGTGCACGACTCCTTCGTCGAGGCCCTCGTCAAGCAGGCCGGACGCTACCGGCCCGGCAACGGGCTGACCGACGGAACGCTCATGGGACCGGTGGTCAGCGAAGGGCAACTGGCCGCGGATCTGAACGCCCTCGAACGCGCCGGGTCGGACGGCGCGACCTTCGCGGCCGACGGCCGGGCCCCCGACGGCCTGATGCTCGCCCCCACCGTGCTCACCGGCGTCGGCAGGGACAGCTCCGCGGCGCGCGACGAGATCTTCGGCCCGGTCGTCGCCGTGCTGGCCGCCGAGGACCTTGACGAAGCGATCGACGTGGTCAACGACTCCCGGTACGGGCTGGCGGCCGCCGTGTGCACCCGAAGCCTCGCCCATGCGCAGCGTTTCGCCGCGGAAGCGCACGCCGGTGTGATCAAGGTCAACCGGCCGACCACCGGACTCGACCTCAACGTCCCGTTCGGCGGAGTGAAGGACTCCTCCAGCAACACCTTCCGCGAACAAGGCGCTTCGGCAATCGACTTCTACACCTGGTCCAAGTCCGTCTACCTCGGCTGGAACGGCTGAGACGCCTCGTCCTGACCATGCCGCCGGAGGCGCGCGGGCGGGCTGCCGCTGGTGCCGGGCTACCCCGGTCGGCGCTGATACGCAGCTCGCCCGCATCGCTCCACTGGTGACCGAGGCGCGGGCCGGGAAGGCGAAGGCACAGCGGCCGGCCGTCTCGGTGGCGGGTGTTCGTGCCCGTGGTGCCGGCGTGGTGCTGTCAGCCGGCGGTCTTCGTGGTCGCCTCGGACTGGGGGACGGGCGGGGCGGATTCGGGACCGGAGCCGGAGCCCGAGCCGGATTCGGAGTGGGCCGGGTCCGGTTGGGCCAGGGAACCGGCGACGAGGAGGACGCCCAGGATGAGCAGCAGCGGTACGCACATGGCCGCCCGGTAGGAGACGGCCGCCCCGACGGCCCCGACCAGGGGCGGGCCGATCAGGAAGCCCAGGTAGTTGAAGAGGTTGACGCGGGCCACGGCGGTGTTCACCGTCCCCGGCAGCCGCTGTGCACCGATCACGAAGAGCTGGGGCATGATCACGGACAATCCCGCGCCGAGGACGGCGAAACCGAACGCACCCATCAGGGGTTCCGGTGCGGTGGCGATGACCGCGAACCCCACGGCGGAGAGCAGGGCGCCCGCCCGCACCACGGCCACCGCTCCCCACCGCTGCACCCAGCCGTCCCCGAGACCACGGCCCACCAGGGTGGCCGCCATGTAGAGGGCGTACGGCACGGTCGCCATCGCCTCCGAGCTGTGCAGCGTGTCCTCAAGGAACTTGGCGCTCCAGTTGGTGGCGGTGGAGTCGGCGATGACGGCCACGGTCATGATCAGGCAGAGCGGCAGCAGCGGCTTCCAGGGAACCTTGTGCGGGCGAGCGGGCCGCGGGGCGGCGGGCTGCGAGGACGAGGGTTGCGTGGCTGGAGGCTGGGCGGACGAGGGCTGGGCGGCCGGTTCGGCCGCGGCACGGCCGTCGGTCCCCGTGCCCGGCCCGCCCGGCTGCCGGGTCAGACGCAGGCCGACCGACACCGCGAACGGCAGCAGCAGGGCGACCGAACCGGCGAAGAGGGCGAGCAGGGAGAGATGCCAGTGGGCTCCGGCCCAGGCGAGCAGGGCACCGAGGATGCCACCGAGGCTGGCGGCACCGTGGAAGCCCAGCATGATGCTGCGACCGTAGCCGCGCTGGATCCCGACGCCCGTCATGTTCAGGCTCGCCTCCATGGCACCCACCAGCAGCCCGAACACGGCCAGGCAGGCCACGAGTTGCCAGACGGCCTCGCCCGCCCCGACCCCGACCAGGCACAGACAGATCAAGGGCTGGAGCACGCGTACCACCACGGGGGCCGGAACCCGGCGCACCGCACGCGAGACGGTGACGCTGCCGACACCGGCCAGTATCGGCACGGCGGCGAGAAAAAGCGGGAGTGCGGCGTCGCTGAGGCCGTACCGATCCTGGATCGCCGGGATGCGGGTGACCAACAGGGCGAAGACCGCGCCGTGGACGAGAAAGACCAGGAGCAGCGCGGAGCGGGCCTGTCGCAGCCGTACCGGGATCCCCATGGCACCTCCTTCGGTGTTTGCCACCACTCACCCGAGGGCAGCGCCGGGCGTGACCATATGGAGCGACGCTGTAGCGCGGCTTGAGCGGCAGGCCGGACGACGGTTCGAGGAGGCTGCTTCGAGGAGGCTGCTCGGGGTGGCGGAGGGTGCGCACGGTCGACAAGCCCTGCCGCAAGTCCCCCTTCAGCGGCGCCCGGAAACGTGGCGGCGCCCGGTGTGCACCGGAAGTCGTACGACGCGAGGCCGCACGATGCGAGGCCGGACGACGCAAGGTCGTACGAAGCATGGCCGACGCTCGGCGGCGTCCGCTTCGCCCGGGATGCGCGCCCAGCAGTCGCTCGCCGCGGCTGATCTCGCGGCCGCCCGGCTGAACGTCATGGCGACTGAGACCATCGAGATCTGGGCAGTGCATCCCGCCCGACGCGTCTTTGCGCCCTCTGGAAAGTTCGTGCCTGTGAACACGTCGCTTGCCGAAGCGCTCTCCGCCGCCCTGTTGTTGGCGGTCCTGGCCTGTGCGGTCATCCGCCCGTGGGGTTGCCCGGAGGCTGTCGTCGCCGTCCCGGCCGCCGCGGTGGTCATCGCGACGGGTGCCATCTCGCCGAGCCACGCGGCGGCCGAGGCGGCCCGGCTGGGGCCGGTGATCGGATTCCTCGCGGCCGTGCTGGTCCTGGCCCAACTATGTGACGGCGAGGGCCTGTTCCACGCCTGCGGAGCCTGGATGGCCCGCACCGCGCAGGGGCGCCCGAGGCGGCTGCTGGTCCAGGTGTTCGCGGTCGCTTCGCTGATCACCGCAGTGCTCAGCCTGGACGCCACCGTGGTGCTGCTGACCCCGGTGGTGTTCGCCACCGCCGCCCGGCTCGGCGCCCGGCCCAAGCCGCACGTGTACGCCTGCACCCACCTGTCGAACACCGCCTCACTGCTGTTGCCCGTCTCCAACCTCACCAACCTGTTGGCCTTCGCCGCCAGCGGATTGAGCTTCACCCGGTTCGCCGCCCTGATGGCCCTGCCGTGGCTGGTCGCCATCGGCGCCGAGTACCTGGTCATCCGGCGGTTCTTCGCCACCGACCTGGACGCCGGAGCCCGCGACACCCCCGCCGCCGGGCCCCGCGAGGTGCCGGTGTTCGCCCTGACCACGGTGGCGTGCACGCTGGGCGGGTTCGTCCTGACCTCCGCACTCGGGATCAACCCGGCATGGGCGGCCGCGGCGGGCGCCGCGGTGCTGGCCGGCCACGCCCTGGCCCAGCGCCGCACCAGCCCCACCGCCATCGTGCGCGCTGCCGCGGTCCCCTTCCTCGCCTTCGTCCTGGCGCTGGGCATCGTGGTCCGTGCGGTGGTCGACAACGGCCTCGCCGACGCGCTGGGGCATCTGCTCCCGGGCGGCACGGGCCTGCCCGCCCTGCTGGGCACCGCTCTTCTGGCCGCGGTGCTGGCCAACGTCATCAACAACCTGCCCGCCGTCCTGGTGCTGCTGCCGCTCACCGCCCCCACCGGGCCGGGGGCCGTCCTCTCAGTGCTGCTCGGAGTGAACATCGGGCCCAACCTCACCTACGCCGGTTCCCTGGCCACCCTGCTGTGGCGGCGCATCGTCCGCGAACACGACACCGACGTGAACCTGGGCGAGTTCACCCGGCTCGGACTGCTGGTCGTGCCTGCCGCACTGGCCCTGGCCGTGGTAGCCCTGTGGGGGGCACTGCAACTCGTCGGAGGGTGAAGCCGTGGCCGTCATCGTCTGGATCACCGAAGGCACCTGGCCCGCCTGCGTCGACGCCGCCCGCACCCACGCTCCGGCGGACGCCGAGATCGTCCTGCTCCACGTCACCGGCCACGAGGTTCCCGGGGTCGCGCACGGCGCCTTCGTCGGTCTGCTCGGCCGCGGCCACCCCGAGCGCGACCCCGGTACCCGCCTTGCGGACCTGGCCGCCACTTCCGCTCGGCACCTGCTCGATGCCGCCGCTGACCGCCTGGCACGGGCCTGCACCTGTATGGAGCGCACCGGCCGCATCGAACGTGAGGTCGTCACCGCGGCCGAAGGAGCCGACCTGCTTATCTGCGCCCGCGACGGTGACCGCACCCACCTCGGACCGCACAGCCTCGGCCCCGTCGGCCGCTTCGTCGTCGACCACGCCCCCTGCCCAGTCCTGCTGGTCTGGCCCGAACCGGCGCCCGGCATCACCGCCATCCCGCCGGCCCCACACCCATCACACCCACCGCACCACCGGTAGAAGCCGCCGCCCACACGACGCCAGACGTCAACGCCATGGCATTCGGCACGGGCAACAGCGAACAGACGCACAGCGTCGAGTAGCCCCCCAAGTGGCAGCCGCCCACGCTCCCAAGGGCGGCGCGCTCGCTGTTCAGGCAAGGCCGGCCATTACCCCATGCGGCCGAAGCATTTCGGAAACCGAACGCCGCAGCGGTGATCTCCGCTATGCCTCGGACCCCGTCGACCCGCGACAAGAAACTGGTATGGTAGACCTCGTTCAGCGGCGAGGACGTCCGACGAGGAAGCGGGGCGCAGTCCAATGGCCAGGGCTCAGGCAGGCGGCCGTTCCGCCGAGGCGCAGCAGGAACCACAGGGTGCGGCCATGTCGTCGCAGGCTCCGCTGTCCGTCGACGACCTCGATGGCGGCTCCATGAAGGACGCGATCGTACGGCAGTTGCGCCAGGACATCGTCTCCGGCGCGATCGCCTACGGCGAGAAGCTCTCCGAGGCCCGGTTGGCCCAGCGGTTCGGAGTGAGCCGGATGCCGGTGCGCGAGGCACTCAAGGAACTTGAGGGCGCCGGCTTCGTCACCATCGAGCGGCGCCGGGGTACGTTCGTCAAGCGGCTGAGCCGCCACGAGATCCTCGACCTGTTCGAGGTCCGGGAGGCCGTTGAGGGGATGGCGGCCCGGCTGTGCGCCAACCGCGCCAACAACGAGATCGTCGCCCGGCTCGACGAGACGATGATCGCCCTGGCCGCGGCGGTGGCGGCGGGGGACAACGACGGCTACAGCGCGACAGACGAGCGTTTACACGAACTCATCGCCGAGGGCGCGGGCAACGACCGTCTGACCGACCACTACCGCCTGCTGGTCCAGCAGCTCCACCGCGGTCTCCTGTCCTCCATAGTCACCCGGCGCACGGGCCGCATGGAGCGGTCGTTGGCGGAGCACCAGGCCATCATCAAGGCGATCCGGACCCACGACGCCGACGCGGCGGAGCAGGCCATGCGGGCCCACGTCCAGCAGGGACGCCTCGAACTCGCCGACGAGGTCAGCGTCAAGTTCTCGCTGTGACGCAGGCGCCGTCCCGGGGGGAGCTGCTGGTCGGCTGCTGGTGGGTCGGGAGGTCTCGTGATCGCCGGATCGGGGAGAAGAAGAGGATCAGGGCGGCGAGCGGGATCCCCGCTGTGGTGATCGCCATTGCTGTGCGGGTGCCGAGCGTGGTGCCGAGCGTGCCCGCGAGAAGTGCTCCAAGGGGGATCGTCCCGTAACTGAGGAACGCCGTGCTCGCAGTGAGACGGCCGAGGAGGTCCGGCGGGCAGTAGCGTTGCTGGAAGCCGGCCCTGATCACGTTGCCGCCGACGGCGCCTGCGACGACGCAGAAGCCCCCTGTCACAAAGAGCAGGATCCCGGCCCCGCGGACGGTCAGCGGGATGAGCAGGGCGAGCACGGGAATTCCCAGTTCGAACAGCAGCGTGGCGCGGGCCGTGCCGATCCGGTCGGCGACCCGGCGGGCGACGAAGGCCCCGGCCACGCCTCCGGCGCTGGTGGCCGCGATGAGTGTGCCGACCAGCCCGGGGGCCAGGCCGACGCTGCGGATCAGGAAGACCACCTGGATCGACTGGTACCCCATGAGGGCCAGGTTGGAGGCGGCCCCGAAGAGCGCGAAGGTGCGGAACCAGGGGTCGCCCGCGATCAGCCGCAGTCCCGCGCGGACTTCCCCGACCACGGTTTCCGGGCGGCGTCGCCCCCGGGTGACGCGTGGCTCGCGGTGCCGGATGCCGGCCAGGCACAGGAGGGAGACCAGGAAGGTCGCGGCGTTGACGAACAGCCCGTTCACGGCCCCTGCCAGCTGCGCGATCAGGCCGCCGGAGCCGAGCCCGGCGATCTGCGCGGCGGACGCACTGCCGTGCAGTTTGGCGTTGCCCTCGGGCTGGTCCTCGGGTTCCAGAATGCTCGGGAGATAGGCGCTGTAGGCGGTCTGGAAGAACACGGCCGCCGTGCCCGTCAGCAGGGCGATGGCCAGCAGCAGGCCCATGCTCAGCCAGCCCAGCCACGCGGCGACCGGGGCAGCAGCGAAGAGCAGGAGGGAGACCGCAGCGGCGGTCAGCATGATCGGTCTGCGCCGTAGCCGGTCCACCCAGGCACCGACCGGAAGTCCGATGATCAGCCAGGGAGCCCAGGCGGTGGCGCTCAGCAGGCCGACCTCGAACGTACCGGCGTCCAAGGCCGAGACGGCCACCAGCGGCATCGCCACCCCAGTGACCGAAGCACCGAATTTACCCGCGGTCTCCCCACACCACAGCAGCCGGAAATCGCGGTGGCGACGCAGGAGGCCACCGCGTACAGCCCGGCTCATGCGGTGCCACGCTCCTGGCGGGGGAAAGACTGCAGTTGCACCACGACAGGGAGCGCGCCCGGAGCAGGCTCGGCATCCGGCGCAGGGGTGTGGCGCGCGATGACGGCCGCCAGCTCCGCGTTGAGCGCCTTCAGCTGGTCAGGCGTCAGCCGCAGATCCAGCCAGTCCGCGACACTGCCGGCGCTGCGCCATGTGTCGTCCCAGTCCTCGTTGATGTATCTCGTGACACGGCTGAAGTACTGGTGGACCAGTTCGTGCAGGTAGACGGCGAACGCGCCCCGGGCGTCGGGATCGTCGCGGAAATCGGCGGTGTTCAGCTCGTTCGTGACCTCCACCGTTCTCCACCAGCGCTCGCGCTTTGTGCCTCGTCCGGTTTCCTCTTCGATGAAGCCGTGCTCGGCGAGGTGACGCAGGTGCCAGCTGACGGTGCCGGTGTTCTCCCCGAGGCGTTCGGCGAGAGCGGTGGCGTTGGCGGGGCCGTCCAGGCTGAGCAGTTCAAGGATCTCCATCCGTGTCGGGTGGGCCAGCCCCCGCAGGCTGCGTGGATCGATACGCCGGATGGGCCGCGGCGTGCGTTCGGGTTGGTCGGACATGTCAGCACTCTATGTTGCAGAGCCTTCTCTGCATAGAAGACTCTGCAACATGGCGCGGACGTCATGCTGACTGCCGCGGAAGGTCTGCCGCCGGGCCGCGCCGAGCCGGGCCAGGCCGCCCGCAGCCCCTCTCGCCGCCCTCCCGACCAAGCCGCACCCGCGCCGTGCGCGTACCGCGTTCCATCGCTGACACCTCCGCCGCACCCACCCTCTGGAATGTCAGAACTCGTCATTGCAACTGACATGTCAGATGGTCTACGGCGGACTCGAATCGAGGTGGCGGAGCCATCCCGTTCACGCTGAGAGGGCTAGACCACAGCTCGTTTCTGCGGTGAGAAGCCATCGGTGCACGACCCTTGACACCTAGTATGGTAGATGGAAATCTGATCGCACCGTCACACCACGTGGTACCTCTTCTGCTCGACTGGCATACCAGTTCAGCGGGCGCCGTCCCAGCATCTCGCTCATGCAGTGCCCGAAGAGTCGGGCCTTGGAAAGGTCATCATGCGTGCCGCGATCCCTCTTGTCTCGACCACCGTCGCCCTGACCGTCACCCTCGCCGCGTGCGGCGGTTCGTCCGGCGGCGCCGCCTCCACCACAAGCCACGGTCAGGCCGGCAAGTCGGTCTCGATCGGCTTCATCTCCCAAGCCCCGCGCAACGACGGCGGGTTCACCCAGTACGGCCTGACCGGGGTGAAGGCGGCGATCGCCGCCCGGAAGGGCCTGATGAGGCTGTCCTCCGTCGTCGACAACGTCTCCAACTCGCAGGACCAGATCATGGGCCTGCAGAGGCTGGCCGCCTCCAACGCCGTCGTCGTGGCCGACGGGGCCTCGCTCAACAAGGCGGTCGAGGCCGTGGCGCCCAAGTTCCCCAAGGTCAGGTTCATCCTGGTCGCCGCCCACACCGAGTCCTTCGCCGACAACGTGACCTCGGTCGACGCAGCCGTCGGCTACGACGCCATGGTCGTCGGCGCGGTGGCCTCCGCGCTGTCGAAGTCCAAGAAGCTCGGGATGATCGCCGGACTCCAGGTCCCGGCCTCCGCCAGCTGGTACTACGGCATGGTCCAGGGCGCCGGACTCGACAGCTCGGGGACCAAGGTCGTGCAGACCTACACCGGCGACTACAACGACGTCGGCAAGGCCAAACAGGCCGCCGAGGCCATGATCGCCACTGGCGTCGACTCGATCCTGTCCGACCTGGACAGCGGCTCCCAGGGCGTCTATCAGGCGTCCGACGCCGCCGGCTCGAAGGTGGACGTCTACCAGGTGTTCGGCCTGGACTGCGCCGCCGACAAGAACGTCGTCGGCTCCGGAGTGGTCGACTGGTCGGCGATCCTGAAGGACGCCGTGACCGACGCCGCGACCGGTCAACTCCCCGCGGGCGCCCTCAGTTACGGCATGGCCAAGGGCGCGGTCTCCTTCAAGTTCTGTCCGGGCAAGGCCACCGCGAAGGCCAAGGAGATCGCCGACAAGGTCACCCAGGAGATCGTCGCCGGCAGCATCACCCCGGCCGACAAGGTCCTGCTGCCCAGACCCTCCTACGCCTTCGCGCAGCGCTAGGACCCGCGATGGCCACCCTTGCGACCAAGGCCCCGGCCCTGCGGCTGAGCGGCGTCACCAAGCGGTTCGGCGCCTTCACCGCCAACCACCGGGTCGACCTCGACGTCCACCGGGGAGAGATCCACGTACTCCTCGGGGAGAACGGCGCGGGCAAGACCACCTTGATGCGGATCGTCACCGGCCTGTACCAGCCCGACGAGGGCGAGATACAACTCGACGGCGAGACCGCGCACTTCAGGAAGCCCGAACACGCCCTGCGCGCCGGTATCGGCATGGTGCACCAGCACTTCACCCTCGTCCCGACCCTCACCGAGGCCCAGAACCTGGCGATGCGCCCGGCTCGCCTGCCGTGGGGCGACGCAACGGCCGAAGCGCGCCGCCAGGCCGAGGAGATCGCGGCCACCACCGGCCTGCGGATCACCCCCGACCGCCTGGTCGCCGACGCCTCCATCGGGGAGCGGCAGCGGTTGGAGATCGTCAAACTCCTCTGCCGGGGCGCCCGGATCCTGATCTTCGACGAGCCCAGCGCCGCGCTCAGCCCGGGGGAGTGGGACGAACTGGCCGGGCTGATGCGGCGGTTGGCGGCAGACGGGCATGCCGTCGTGCTGATCTCGCACAAGCTCTCCGAGGTGTTCTCCGTCGCCGACCGGTACACCGTCCTGCGCGGCGGAGCCGTCGTCGGCACCGGTCCGATCAGCGATGTCACCGCCGACGAACTGGTGCGGATGATGGTCGGCGACGTGGTCGCCCCACGTCCCGAGCGGGCGCACATCACCCCCGGGCGGCCGGTGCTGACCGTCCGCGACCTGGAGGTCGCGCGCGATCCGCTCGACCCGCACAGCCCGCCCGTCCTCAGCGGCGTGGACCTGGAGGTCCGCGCCGGGGAGATCCTGGGCATCGCCGGGGTGGCCGGGAGCGGCCAGAGCCAACTGGTCGAAGCCCTCACCGGGATCCACCCGGCCCGCTCGGGCCGGATCGAACTCGACGGCAGCCCCTTCGACGACCGCACCCCCCGACGCTTCTACGCCGCGGGCGGCGCCCTCATCCCCGAGGACCGGCACCACGCGGCCATCGTGCCGGGCATGGCGCTGTGGGAGAACATCAACCTTCGCGCGCTGCGAAGACCACCGCTGTGCCACCGGGGCGTGATCGACACTGCGGCGGCCCGCGCCCGCGGCCGGGAGCTGATGGCCGAGTTCGACGTACGAGCCGACTCCGAGCAGGTGCCCATCGGGCGGCTGTCCGGAGGGAACCAGCAAAAGGCCGTACTGGCACGGGAGTTCGCCGACCAACCGACGCTCCTGGTGGCCGTCCAGCCGACCCGCGGCCTGGACGTGCGGGCCACCGACTTCGTGTACCGACGACTCGCCGAACACCGCGAACGCGGCGGGGCGATCCTGCTCGTCTCCATGGACCTCGACGAGGTCATCGCGCTGTCCGACCGGATCGCCGTGCTCGCCCACGGCCGGATCCGCGGGGTGCTGGAGGCGCGCGACGCGACGAGGACGCGCATCGGCGCCCTCATGACTTCAGCCAAGGACGCGCCATGACCATCGCACGGCACCTGCCGCGGGTGCTGACCACCGCGGGGGTGGTGGCCGCCGCGGCGGCCACCGCCTCGCTGATCCTGCTCGCCAGCGGGGTCACCCTGCCGGACGCCGCCGCCGTCTTCTGGGACGGCACGTTCGGCACCAGTACCAACGCCGGCACCACCCTCACCCAAGCAGTGCCGCTGTTCCTGATCGCGCTCGGCTGGATCGTCGCCACCCGGGCCGGCCGGCTGCACGTCGGCTACCCCGGGCAGGTGATCGTCGGCGGCTCGCTCGCCACCGCGGTCGGCCTGCACTGCGGCGGCCTGCCCGCGCCGCTGGCCGTCACCGTCACCGCACTGGCCGGCATCACCGGCGGCGTGCTGTGGGCGGGACTGACCGCCTGGTTGTGGGCCTCGCGGGGCGTACTGGAGATCATCTCCTCGCTGCTGCTCAACCTCGTCGCCACCCAGGTCGCCGCCTGGCTGGTGCGCGGGCCCCTCCAGGGCTCGGGCAGCCAGGAGCCGCAGTCCGCGACCTTCCCGCCGTCCACACTCTGGCCCAGCTCCGCGGCCGTACCCGGCCAGACCCTGTCCCACGACGTCGTGCTGCTGCCGCTGTGCGCCCTCGGGGTGGCACTGCTGCTCTCGCGCACCCCCTTCGGGTTCGCGCTACGGGCCTGCGGTGGCAACGCGGAGGCGGCCCGCTGGTCGGGCCTCGACCCCCGGCGCGTCGGGGTGGCCGCCATCCTCGTCTCGGGCGGCTTCGCCGGACTGGCCGGCGCGGCCCTGCTCTTCGCCGGGACGGCGCCCTGGATGAGCGACGGCTTCGAGGGCGGCGTCGGCTTCAACGGCATCGCCGTCGCCCTGCTGGCGGGGAACTCGCCCGTGTTGGCGGTCTTCACCGCGATCGCCTTCTCCGCACTCACCGTCGGCGGGACGGCGCTGCAGGCCGGCCTCGACGTGCCCTCGTCCCTGGCCCAGGTCCTCCAGGGCGCCGTCATCGTCCTGGTGCTGCTGGCCGCCGTCCTGGCCCGCCGTCGCACGGCGCGCCCGCCCGCACCACCGACACGGACCGCGGCCGAGGTTCCGGCACTCGTCGGCGCCAAGGAGGGGTGACATGGGCATCTTCGACGTGGCGTTCCTCGTCTCGGTCGTGACGATCGCGGCGCCCATCCTGCTGGCGGCCACCGGCGAACTGGTCTCGGAGCGGGCCGGCGTGCTCAACGTGGGACTCGAAGGCGTCCTGCTGGCCGGCGCCTTCGGGGGGTACCTGGGGATGCGGCTGACCGGCTCGATGCTGCCGGCCTTCCTCACCGGCATAGCCGCCGGCCTGCTGTTCGGCGCGGTGATGGCCGTACTGGCCATCGAGGCCAAGGTCGACCAGATCGTGGCCGGCATCGCCCTGACCATGCTCGGCTACGGTGTCACCGCCTTCCTCGACGAGCGGTTCCTCGGCTCGCCGCGCACCTTCGAACCACTGCCCCGGCTCGCGGTTCCGGGCCTGAGCCACCTGCCCGTGGTCGGCCCGGCACTGTTCGACCAGGACGCGTTCATCTACGCCGCGGCCGTCGTGGTCGTCCTGGCCGGGCTGGCGCTGGGCCGGACCACCTGGGGCATCAACCTCAAAGCCGTGGGCGAGAGCCCGGCGGCGGCCGACGCCGCCGGGGTCGGGGTACGGGGCATGCGCTGGGCCGCGGTGCTCTTCTCCGGCCTGTGCGCCGGGGCGGCCGGCGCCTACCTTTCGGTCGGCGACGTCGGGGTGTTCCGCGAGGGCATGACCGGCGGCCGGGGCTATCTGGCCATCGCCGCGGTGCTCTTCGGCGGCTGGCGGATGACCGGACTGGGCATCGCGGTGGCCGTCTTCGCGGTCGCCGACGCCACCCAGCTGCGGCTCCAGGCGGTGGGGGGCATCCCCCGCGAGGTGTGGGTCAGCGCGGCGGTCCTCGTCCTGCTGGCGACGGCGCTCGCCCGCCTCCGGCGCCGCGGCACCGGCACCCGGTCCGGCACCCCGGCCGGCATCCGGTCCGTCGTCCGGCCCACCGCAGTGGAGGCCGCGGGCCTGGCCTGCACCGCCGCCCTGGCCGTCCTGGCCGTCACCGCCCCGACCCTCACCGTGCCCGTACCGCTCTGGCTCGGCATGCCCTATCTGCTGGCGCTGGTCGCCCTGGGCACCGAAGGCAAACGGCGGCACCGCGCCCCCGAGGCACTGGCCGTCCCCTATCTGCGAAGCGAGGTCTAGCGTCAGTCATGATCACGGACGTTCACACGCACTTCTGGTTGCCGGACCACCAGGGTCCGCCCTGGACCGACGGCCTGGGCCGGGTCTCCACCCGCCTGGCCGCCGACGCCATCGACCGGGTGACCGTCGAGTCCTACCGCCGGCAGACCGCCCCGGCGGAGCGGACCATCGTCTTCGGACTCCAGGCCCGGGCCTCGGGCATCATGGTCCCCAACGACGCCGTCGCCGCGTTCGTGCGCGCCGTCGGAGGGCAGACCGTCGGCTTCATGTCGGTGGACCCCACACGCCACGACGCGGTCGAGGAGATCGAGCGCTGCCACGCCGACCTCGGCCTGTGCGGCCTCAAACTCGGCCCCATCTACCAGGGCACCTCGCCGCTGAACCCGCTGACCATGCGGGTGTTCGCCGCGGCCGAGCGGCTCGGACTGCCGGTCATGATCCACCAGGGCGCCATCTTCGCCAACGCCGGCCGACTCGCCGATGCCAACCCGCTGCTGCTGGACGACGTCGCCATCGCCTTCCCACGGCTGCGCCTGGTCATCGCCCACATGGGCCACCCGTGGGTGCACGAGACAGCCGTCGTCATGCGGCGCAACCGGTACGTCTACGCCGACACCTCCGCCATCGCCAGCCGCCCGACGGTCCTGGCCACCGCGCTGTCCGCCGCGAAGGAGTACGGCGTGCTGGACAAGGTCCTGTTCGGCAGCGACTCGCCCATGGTGGCGGCCGGCAGCGCCGCCGCGGCCCTGAACCGCGTCGTCGCCCGCATGCAGCAGATCGCCCACACAGCAGTGACCGACGAGGAACTGCACGCCCTCATGCACCGCCCGTCCTTCGACCTGCTAGGGATCCCGGCCCCCGCCGAGCCCGCGCTGGTCCCCTCTCCCGACCGAGGAGCGCATCCGTGACCGTCAAGCCAGTCGACCCAGTCAACCCAGTGACGGTACCGTCCGTCCACCTCGGCCCCCACCAGGTGGCGCGGGGCCCACTGCCCGAAAAGATCTCCATGGAGCCCGTCACCGAAGGGGCGCCCTACGCCACCGAGCGCACCCTCCTCGACGGCCCCGACGGCTTCTTCGCGGTCTGGGCCTGCGACGCCGGGGTCTACCCGCGCATCAAGGACCGGCGCGGCTCGTTCATGTACATCCTCTCCGGCGACGCCACCATCACCGACGCCGACGGCACCAGCCACGAACTGACCGCCGACAGCGTGCTCGTCCTGCCCTACGCCTGGGAAGGCACCTGGCGGATCCGGGAGACCATCCGCAAGGTCTATCTGCACACCACCCCCGTGCCCCCGCTGCCCGGCGCCCCCGTGCCCTGCGCGTTCACCCCGACCGAACAGGTCCTGCACGCCCCGCTGCCGGACGGGCGGGCCGTGCTCTTCGACGGGCCCGACGGCCGCTGCGCCGTGCTCGCCTGCGAGCCCGGCAGCGCTGCGCCGACCGGGCCGGGCCGCGCGGTGTTCCTCCACGTCCTGGACGGCGAGGCCACCGTCACCGACGCCGACGGCACCCGCCACGAACTGACCGCGGGCAGCTCCGCCGCCCTACCCTCCGGCTGGACGGGCACCTGGGACGTCCACCGCACCCTGCGCACCCTCGCCATCCACAGCACCCCCCGACAGGACACGCCATGATCCACGACGACCCGTACGCGGCGGTCACCCCCGCGCCCGCCCTGAACCTGCGCAGCGACGACCTGCGCCACGGCGAGCGGATGCCGCAGCCCTTCCACGACCCGCAGATCGGCGGCGAGAACACCTCGCCGCACCTGTCCTGGACCGGCTTCCCGCCACAGACCAGGAGCTTCGTCGTCAACTGCTACGACCCCGACGCGCCGACCGGTGTCGGCTTCATGCACTGGGCCGTGGCCGACATCCCCGCGGATGTCACCTCGATTCCCACGGGCGCCGGATCTGTCGGCGGCCAACTGCCGCCGGGTACGCTCACCGTCCCCAACGACCTGCGGATACGCCACTACATCGGCCCCAACCCGCCGCCGGGCTCCGGCCGCCACCGCTACGTCTTCATCGTCCACGCCGTCGACGTTCCCCGGCTGGACCTGGACCCCGACACGACACCGGTCGTACTCGGCTTCAACCTGCACTTCCACACCCTGGCCCGCGGCAGCATGACCGTCTGGGTCGACGCCGCGAGATGAGATCCAGCCCGGGAGGTACCGACATGACAACGCAACGAAGCGTCGCCCGGCACGCCGAGGTCGCGGGAGCCGGTTTCGCGGGCCTGACCGTCGCCACCGCCCTGGCCCAGCGCGGCTGGACCGTGCGCCTGCACGAACAGAACGACGACGTACGCGACTTCGGCGCCGGCATCCTGCTGTGGCGCAACGCGATGCTCGCCCTCGACGTCATCGGCGTCGCCGACGCCATCCGCGCCGACGGGGTACAGCCCCAGTACTACGAGACCAGCCTCGGCGGCAGCACCGTCTCCGCCGAACTGCCCGGCTACCCCTACTGGGCCATCACCCGGCCCCGGCTGCACGCCCTGCTGGCCGACGCCGCCCGCGCCGCGGGCGTGGAGATCGTCACCGGCTCCCGAGCCGTCGGCGCCGACCCGGCAGGAGCCCTGCTGCTGGCCGACGGAAGCCGGGCCGAGGCCGACCTGGTCATCGGCGCCGACGGCGCCGGCTCGGCCGTGCGCGACTCACTGACCGACCTCGCCCAGGAGCGCAGGAAGTACTCCGACGGCGTGTGCCGTGTGCTCATCCCGCGCCCCGAGGCATTCCGCGGCGAACGGTGGGACCGGGTCATCGACTTCTGGACCCTCGAACCGGACGCGATGCGCATCCTGTTCATCCCGACCGGCCCCGACACCATCTACCTGGGCATGATGGCCGAGACCCGCAACCCGCGCGCCTCGCAGATACCCATCGACGTCGAGGTGTGGTCGCAGCGCTTCCCCCACCTGGCGCAGGTCATCGAACTCGCGGGCAAGGCCGAGGGCGGCCGGCACGACACCTACCAGACCACCAGAGTCACCCCCTGGTCCGCGGGCCGTGCCGTCCTCGTCGGCGACTCCGCGCACGCCATGTGCCCGGCACTGGGCCAGGGAGCCAGCGTCGGCATCGTCAACGCCGTCGACCTCGCCCACGCCCTCGCGCAGGGAGACGACATCGAGGCGTCCCTCGCCCAGTGGGAGGCCCGCGAGCGCCGCATGAGCGACGACGCCCAGGCCCGCAGCGCCCACATGGCCGCCACCCGCGGCCTGGCCCTCGGCAACGGATTCACGCCCGAGCTGATGGAGACCGCCAACTTCGTCTCGGCGGCCGTCTCCGAGGAACTCCAGGCCCGCTACCCCGTGCCGGAGGCGAACCGCTCGTGGTGACACCCCAACCCGTCATGGTCGGCGACGCCGAGGTCTGGCGGATCAGCGAGTACGCGGGTCCGAGCCCCGCCACACCGGCCTTCCTGTTCCCCGACAGCGACCCGGCCTACTGGGCCGACAACGCGGACCGGCTCGACCCGGACTTCTACGACGCCCGACACGGCACCCTGCGCTCGGTGCTGCACACCTGGCTGATCCGCAGCCAGGGCATGGTCATCCTGATCGACACCGGCGCGGGCAACGACAAGGAGCGCCCGTACGCGCCCGTCTACGCCCACCACCACACGCCGTACCTGGAGAACCTGCGGGCGGCCGGGGTCCGCCCGCAGGACGTCGACATCGTGGTCAACACCCACCTGCACGTCGACCACGTCGGCTGGAACACCCGGCTGGAGGACCGGGAGTGGGTTCCCACCTTCCCCAACGCCCGCTACCTGATGGGCGAGCCGGACTTCGTGCGCTGGGACCCCGTGCGCACACCCCGCCCACAGGGCGACGGCAACCAGAACGTCTTCGAGGACAGCGTCGCGCCGGTCCACCGGGCCGGGCAGGTCGACCTGTGGCACGACAGCCACCGCGTCAACGGCGAACTCGTCCTGGAGGCCGCCCCGGGCCACACCCCGGGATCAGCCGTCGTACGACTGCAGTCCCACGGCGAAGGCGCGCTGTTCGTCGGGGACATCCTCCACTCGCCCGTGCAGATCGCCCGCCCCGACGTCAACAGCTGCTTCTGCGAGGCCCCGGCCCTGGCCCGGTCCACCCGTCGCAGGCTGCTCGCCGAGGCGGCCGACCGCGGCCTGCTCGTCTTCCCCGGCCACTTCGGCGGCCGGTCGGCCTGCCGTGTGCGGCGGACGGCCCCGGCCGACCCGGCGGCAGCGGAACCGCCGGGCACCGACGCCTTCGCCATCCGCGACTGGGCCGACTTCGACCCGGTCTGACATCTTCTCGCCCTCTCTCCCTAGGAGCCCATCGTGAACCAGGACCTCTACGACGACGGCCTCGCCCTGCGCCGCCGGGTGCTCGGCGACTCCCACGTCGATGCCTCGCTGGCCGCGGTCACCGACTTCTCCCGCGACATCCAGGAGTACGTCACCCAGTACTGCTGGGGCGACCTGTGGAACCGCCCCGGCCTCGACCTCCAGGAGCGCAGCCTGGTCAACCTCGCCATGATCACCGCGCTCAACCGGGGCCACGAGTTCAAGGCCCACGTCCGCGGCGCGGTCAACAACGGCGTGTCCCGCGAGAAGATCAAGGAGGTGCTCATGCAGAGCGCCTTCTACTGCGGCGGCCCCGCCGCCCTGGAGTCCTTCCGGCTGGCCGCCGAGGTCCTCGACGCGATGGACGCCGAGCGATGAGCGGTGAGATCGGATTCGTCGGCCTGGGCAACATGGGCAGGCCGATGGCGGCGCGGCTGGCCGCCGAGGGTCACCGGCTGACGGTCGCGGACGCCGCCCCCGGCGTGGCCGCCGCCTTCGCCGCCGAACACCCCACCGCCCGGGTCGCCGACACCAACGCCTCGTTCGCGCGGATACAAACCCTGGTGCTCATGCTGCCGGACTCGAACGTCGTCGAGCAGGTACTGGAGGGCGACGGCCTCGCCGCCGCGCTACCGCCCGACTGCCTGGTCATCGACATGAGTTCCTCCGAGCCGCTGCGCACCCGGGCGCTGGCCCGCCGACTGGCCGACCGCGGCCTGTCCCTGCTGGACGCACCGGTGTCCGGCGGCGTCCGCGGCGCCCGGGCCGGCACCCTGTCGGCGCTGGTCGGCGGGGCACCGAAGGACCTGGCACGGGCCACCCCGCTGCTGCGCGCCCTGGCCCGTACCGTCGTGCCCGTCGGCGGCACCGGCTGCGGCCACGCCGCCAAGGCGCTCAACAACCTGGTCTCGGCCGCCACCGTGTCCGTCACCGTCGAGGCGCTGGCACTCGGCGAGGCGTTCGGCATCCCGCCCGAGACGATGACGCAGGTACTCAACAGCTCCTCGGGCCGCACCAACACCAGCGAGAACAAGGTGGCCCAGTTCATGACGAGCGGCAGTTTCGACTCCGGCTTCGCCCTGCGGCTGATGTCCAAGGACGTGGACATCGCCGTCGGCCTGGCCCGCTCCCTGGACCGTACCGCGGAGCTGTCCGACCACGTGGCCGACCAGTGGCGCCGCGTCGCCCGCTCGGTCCCGCCACAGACCGACCACACCGCGATGTACGCGCTGCTGGGCGCGGCGGCCGACGAGGAAGACAAGGAGGCGACCCGATGACCGGGGCACTGCTGCACTGGATCGACGGCGCCGCCACACCCTCGGCGGACGGCACCACCCGCGTCGGCACCGACCCGTCCACCGGCGGCCCGGGCGCCGAGGTCACCCTCGGCACCGCGGCCGACGTCGACCGCGCCGCCCGCGCCGCGCACGCCGCCGCCCGTGGCTGGCGGCACCTCGCCTCCGCCGAACGCGGACGGCTGCTGGCCGCCATCGGCC
>NZ_JBSGBN010000101.1:0-34135 GCF_053601275.1 Streptomyces sp. NPDC004752
GCCGGACAACGCGGCGTCGCCCGGTCCGCGGCGGCCCGGGCGACGCCGCGGCGCTCACGCCGCGCGCATGGGCACCCGCCAGCCGGGGCGCGGGAAGTGGCAGGTGTAGCCGTTCGGGTAGCGCTGCAGATAGTCCTGGTGTTCCGGTTCGGCCTCCCAGAACGGGCCGGCCTGCACCACCTCGGTCACCACCGGACCGGGCCACAGCCCGGACGCCTCGACATCGGCGATGGTGTCCTCGGCGATCCGCCGCTGCTCGTCGTCCAGGTAGAAGATGGCGGAGCGGTAACTGGCGCCCAGGTCGTTGCCCTGCCGGTCCTTCGTGGTCGGGTCATGGATCTGGAAGAAGTACTCCAGGACGGTGCGGTAGTCGGTCACCGCGGGATCGAAGGTGATCTCGATCGACTCGGCGTGGTGTCCGTGGTTGCGATACGTCGGATGAGACACCTCACCGCCGCTGTAGCCCACGCGCGTCGTCAGGACTCCCGGCTGCTTGCGGATCAGTTCCTGCATGCCCCAGAAGCACCCGCCGGCCAGCAGGGCCCTCTGCTCGTTGTCGCTCATCACACGTCACCCTTCCTCAGCGTCCGAAACCCCGGCGCGCCGCTCCCCGCCCGCGCCTCACACCCACGCGCGGGTCCCGGCCGTCCGCCATGGTCATCTTTGCGAACCACCGGTGCTTCGCAGGATATTCCGTTGCTGAGACCGTAGTCAGGTCTCGACGGGCCGCCTGCCGGTCCAGGTCAGCCTTCTGACCGGCGGACGACACACGGCAGTACGCCACTACCCGCCCGGCCGCCTCCATGGTGGGCTCATCGACCAGCCACGTCCCGGACGACGCTTGGCGGACCGGGACGGGCATCTTCCCGTCACCACCAGCGAGCTGTCACACCAGGAGCCGAGATCGAGTTCGGCCGGTTTCGCCTGTTGAGGCGCCTGTAACCCAGCCGTAACGCGGCTACCTAGTGTTCCGTCCACCCGGGCGACCGCTGTCAGGCGCCTGGAGGAAGGAGCAGTGCTGTGAAGTACGTCGATGTCGACGAAGGCGTCCGGATGGCGTACGAGGACCGGGGAGCGGGGAGCCCGATCGTGTTCGTACACGGATGGGGCGGCAGCGGTGAGGTCTGGGACTACCAGGTCCTGGACCTGGCCGACCGGTTCCGGGTGATCACCGTGGACCTGCGCGGGCACGGGGCATCCGACAGGCCCTGGGGGATTTACGACTACGCGATGTTCTGCCGTGATCTGAAGACGCTGATGGACCACCTCGCGCTCAAGGACGTGACGTTGGTCGGCTGGTCGATGGGCGGTCACATCGGCCTGAAGTTCGCGAGCACCATCGGCGCCCCGGTGCGCCGCCTCGTGATCACCGGCAGCGGCCCGCGCTTCCTCCAGGCGCCGGACGCGCCCTACGGCGGAGCGGCCGACAGCGCCGACGCCCTGTGCGACGCCATCGTCAACGCGCACGCCGAAACCGTGACCGGCCTGTACGGCAACAACTTCCATCGCACCGACCTTGAGGCGACACGTGACCGCTTCGTCCGAATCGGGCTGCAGGTCCCGGCCTTCGTCGGCCTCACCACCTTCCAGGCGCTGCTGGCTGAGGACCTGCGCGCCGACCTTCCAAGCATCGACATGCCCATCGCCGTGTTCACCGGGCGCCACGACCAGATCTGGGACCCGGCGTGGTCCGAGCAAGTCGCCAAGACCGCGCCGAATGCAAGGCTGACGTACTTCGAGAACAGCGGACACGTGGCCTTCATGGAGGACCGTCACGCCTGGAACAAGGCGCTGGTCGATTTCATCGCCTCCACCTCCAACTGACCTTTGGCCCGTCGCCGTCACGCCACTGGGGCTGGTGCCGAACCATGATGCAGAGAGGAATTCCGTGAGCTTGCGAAAGATCGCTACGGTTCTGTCGACCCTCGCCTTCACCGCCGCCGTCCTTGTCGGCGGCGCGGGCGGAGCCGGCGCTTCCGGGCCGGTGACTCCGGAGGCCACCTACACCTCGGTGTCGGACGGCTGGGCCCAGGTCGAGCGGTGGTACGACAGCAACCCCGGCTACGTTCCGGCGCAGTACACCTCGGACGGGCGCCTGAACCAGACCGGGCAGCGGGCCACCTTCTTCGGCAGCGCCCAGCCGGCCGCGGGCAGATACCTTCTGTCGTACGCGCCGGGCTGGGACAGCAACTCGAAGCCTGTCCCGGTCCTGCTTGTCCCCGGCGCCTACGAGACCGCGGACTCCGCATGGGCCGACCCGACGGACGGGACCATGGGCTGCGGCGCCACGACCTGTCCGACCGCGGGCCTCATGCAGTCGCTGAGCGGCGCCGGGTACAAGGTACCAAGCCCCGGTCCGGATCTTCGTCCAGGGTCTCAATCGCTGGCGTGACGAGGACGACTGGCCCCTTGCCCGTACCGTGCCCGCCAGACTCCACCTGCGATCCGGCAAAACGGCGTCCTTCACTGCCCCCGCGTTCGACGAGATGCCGGACTCCTTCGTCTACGACCCCGCCGATCCCTGCCCGACCACGGGCGGGAACCTGCTCATGCCCGCACAGTATTCCCGCGGCCCCGTCGACCAGGCCGCGATCACCACACGCTGCGACGTCCTGTCCTACACCAGCGAACCGCTCACCGAGGACCTGGAAGTGACCGGCCCGGTGCGAGCGCTGCTGTGGGCCGCGACCGACGGTCCCGATACCGACTGGGTGGTCAAGCTGTGCGACGTGCATCCGGACGGCCGCATCCTCAACGTCTGCGACGGCATCCTGCGAGCATCGCTCCGCCACGGGCTGGACCGCCCCGAACCTGTCACCGCGGGCGAGTCACTGCGCTATGAGATAGACCTGTGGGCGACCTCGATGGTCTTCCGCGCCGGGCACCGCCTGGCCGTGCTCGTCACATCCAGCGACTTCCCCCGCTACGACCGCAACCCCAACACCGGAGAGCTGGGCGTTCATGCCGCTTCCGGGCGGCCCGCCAAGCAGCGCATCCATCACGACGCCCGCCGTCCCTCGCATCTGGTCCTGCCGGTCGTTCGACGCTGAACGCCCGCAGGCACCCAGTGCCTTACGCATCGGTCCCGCGCGAAGTACGATGCCCGCACCTCATGTCCGACCTGCCGCTTTCCTTCATCGAGCGCCGCCGCTTGCGCGCTGCCCATGCCCGTGCCGGGACCACCGCACGGCCACGCCTGGATGCGCTGCTCGACTGGGCTCTGACCCATCCGTTCACCCTGGTGGAGGCCGAGGCCGGCTACGGCAAGACCACCCTCGCCCAGTCCGGGCCGGCGGACCTGCCGCCGGCCTGGTACGCGCTGAGCTCCGACGACCGCGACCCAATGGTGTTCCTCACGCACCTCGCCTGGGCGCTGGAACCCTACCGCCCGGCGTTGCCGCTGCGCCTCGCGAGCCGTCAGCGTGGCGGGGAGCACGCCGAGACCAGCTGGTCCGAACTGGTTGAGGTCGTTCTGGCCGAGGTAGAGGAGATCGCGGGCACCGGACTGCTCCTCGTCCTCGACGACTACCACCAGGTCGACACGCCGACGATCAACTCGATCCTCGACCGTCTCGTCGACGGCCTCCCGCCAGGGCTCCGGATCCTCGTCACCACCCGGGTTCGGCCCGCCCTGCCCAGCCTCGCCCGCTGGCAGGCGGACGGGACGGTCTGCGTCATCACACGCGCCGACCTCGCCTTCACCGCCGAGGAGACGGCGGACCTCTTCAGGGCGCGGTTCGGGCTCGACGTCAGCTCGGAGCAAGCCCGGTTGCTGATGCGTGAGACCGAAGGATGGCCCATCGCCCTCGGCCTCATCGGCGGGCACCTGCGCCGTACCGGCGCAGACGTCGGCACTCTCGCCGAGAGCCTGCCCGCCGGCCGCGAAGAACTCTTCTCCTACCTCGGCGAGCAGGTCCTGGCCGGACTCCCTGCCGACCTGCGGGCCTTCCTGCTGGCCACTGCCGCACCCCGCTCCTTCGACGTCGCCTTGGCCGCGCATCTGAGCGGGCGCACCGACGTTCCGCAGATGCTGCAGCACGTCCTCACCGCAGGGCTCTTCTGCATGCACGACGATCGCGGAGGCTACCGCTACCACCACCTCTTCCGTGACTTCCTCCTCGCCCAGAACGACGAACAGCATCGACGCGACGCCCACCGCCGCGCAGCCGACCACCTCGTGCAGGCCGGCGAACCCGAAGAGGCCCTCTTCCACGCCTTCGGGGCCGTCGACGTCCCGCGCACGGTCCGGCTACTTGAGCAGCTCGGCAACTCTTGGATCTCCGGCGGGCGCCACCACACGTTCCTCGACGCCGCCAACCGGCTGCCGCCCCGAGCACGAAACTCCTCCCCACGGCTGCTGCTTCACCGCAGCCGCGCGTTCCGCTTGGCGTGCGACTACCCCGCCGCCGTAGCCCACGCGCGGGCCGCCGCTCTCCACCCAGAAACGCACGCCGAAGCGCTGAAGGCCGAAATCGACGTCTACCTCGACACCGTCCAGCCCCGCCGAGCCGCGCCGCTCCTCGCTCAACTCCGCCGCACTGCAGACGGCCGCCAACAGCCGGCCGCGTGGCTGGCCGTACTGGCCGAGCACCATGTCAACGCTGGGAACCCGACCCGGGCCAGGCACACCCTGCTGCGCCAGGCCACCGCTACCGGCAGCACCCCTGCCCGCGACGTCCGACTGGAAGTACGGATCGGCGATCTGCACCAGGCCCGGCGCCTCCTGGAAGCCGCCGATGAGGAAGCCCTGCTGGTCCACCGCTCGCACCGCGAACGCGACCCTCTGCTGGCCTGGACCCACGGTCTCCTCGGCAACCGCGAACAGGCCGCCGAGCACGCCAACCGCGGCATCGCCCGCGGCCGACAGCGCGGATCGCACAGCGTCCTGTTCGTCAGCACGTCCCGCCTTGCCCATTCACTCCTGTGCGCAGACTCCCCAGCCACAGGTGACCTCGAAGCCGCCATCCGCCACTACCAGACCGCTCTGTCCATCGTGATCAAGACCGGCGTCCCGCGGCTGCGCGCCGAGTCACTGATCGGCCTGACCGTGGCATACGGCCGGCTCGGCGATGCTGACGCCGTCCGCCGTCACGGGAGCGAAGCACTGGAACTGCTCACCGAGGCCGGGGACTCCTACATGGCCTCCATGGCCTGCCTGGCCATGGGCATCGGCAGCGCATGCGTCCGGCACCCGGACTCGCCGGTATGGCTGGCACAAGCGCGGTTCCGGGCGCAGCAAGCCGGAGACGTCTACATTCCTGCCCTCGCAGACATCTGGCTGGCGCACCTCGCCCATCAGCGCGACAACGCCGACGCGTTCCTCCGGCATGCGAGCCCAGCCCTGGCCACCATGCGCGAGTACGGACTCGACTCCCTGCTCACCGGCGCACCCTGGCTCGGCCTCCCCGGTGTGGAACGGCGCCGCGCATGGCTCAGCCACGCGATCACCGCCCCGGCGACATCCGAGTACGCCCGCTATCTGCTCGGCAGACTCCCAACCCGCTCCCCCGCCTTGGCGAATTCCGCCCCCGATGCGTCAGCTCCCGAGCTGCGACTTCTCACGCTCGGCCGGTTCGCCGCGCTCCGCAACGGCGACCCGATCCCCGCAACCCGGTGGGAGCGCCGCAAAGCACGAGAGCTACTGTGGCTGCTCACCACCCGCGAACAAAGGTCCGTCCTGCGGGAGGAAGCGCTGGAACTGCTGTGGCCCGACACCGACCCGGATGTCACCGCCCCGCGATTCCGCGTAGCCCTGCACGCGCTGCGCGGAGCCCTCGAACCCGACCGGAAGTCACGCGGACAGGACCGCTTCGTCCACACCGACGGCAACCGGATCACCCTCGACCCGGGCGTCCAGATCGACTGGACCGAGTTCCGCGGCCTCGCGCGACGGGTCCTCGACGGCGGCGCCGGGCACGACGACATCCAGCTGGGCCGCCAGGCCATCGCGCTCTACCAGGGCACCTACCTTGAGGACGCCGTCGACCTGCCCTGGGCTGAAGGACTTCGCGAGTCTCTCAAAGTCGCCTTCATCGAACTGGCACTGCACACCGCTGAAGCCGAATGCACACACGGCGCCCTGTCCTCAGCAGCAGAGCTCGCCCACCGGGTCCTCGACGCCGACCGCTATCGCGAAGGCGCCTACCGGCTGCTCGCGCGGGTCCACCTGTCCTCCGGCGACCCCGCTGCCGCGCAGCGGGCCTTTCGCACCTGCGCCGAACGCTTGAGCACAGACCTCGGTGTCGCTCCCTCCTGGAACCTGGCCGACTTGTAATGGCGCTGTAACGCCGGCCGGCGAGATTCGTCAATGCCAGCCGACTCCCAGGAGAATCGCCGTGAAGGTCACCGCAGCCGTGCTCACCACGACTGATGCCAAGCCTCCCTACCAGGGATCCGCCCCCTTGGCCTTGGAGGAGCTGGCCCTGGATCCGCCGGGACCCGGCGAGGTCCTGGTGAAGATCGCGTCCGCCGGAGTGTGCCACTCCGACCTGTCCGTCATCGACGGCACCCGCCCGCGCCCCCTCCCCATGGTGCTGGGCCACGAGGCCGCCGGCATCATCGCCGGCGTCGGCTCCGGCGTCAGCGATGTCGCCGAGGGCGACCATGTCGTGTTCTCCTTCGTGCCGATCTGCGGCAGCTGCGTCCCCTGCCAAACCGGTCGGCCAGTCCTGTGTGAGCGCGGCGCCGCCGCCAACGCCGCAGGCACCCTGATCTCAGGACGACGGCCGTTCCGCCGCAAGGACGGGACCCAGGTGCAGCAGCACCTCGGCGTATCGGCCTTCGCGCAATACACCGTGTGCGCGCAGGAGTCGCTGGTCCGCGTGGACTCGACCCTGCCGTTGGAGAAGGCATGCCTGTTCGGCTGTGCTCTCCTCACCGGTGCGGGAGCCGTCCTCAACACCGCCCGCATCGAAGCCGGCCTCCCCGTGCTGGTCGTCGGTCTGGGCGGCGTAGGGCTCGCCGCCGTCATGGCCGCGAAAGCCACCGGGGCGCACCCGATCGTCGCCGTCGACATCTCCCCGGACAAGGTCGCCCGCGCCGCATCCCTGGGCGCCACACACGCCCTCGTCTCCAGCGACGACACGGTCGAGCACATCCGGGCCGCAACCGACGGCGGCGCCGCCTACGCCTTCGAGGCAGCGGGCCACCCCGCCGCCCTGACCACGGCATACGCGGCGACACGACGCGGCGGCACCACCATCGCCATCGGCCTGCCCCACCCCACCAGCACCTTCCAACTCCCCGCCCTGAGCCTGGTCGCGGAAGAACGCCGGCTCGTCGGCTCCTACATGGGATCGTCCGTTCCCCGTCGCGACATCCCGCGCTACATCGAGCTGTACCAGGCCGGCCTGCTCCCGGTCGATCTCCTGGCCGACGCCAACCTGCCCCTGCACGACATCAACATCGCGATGGACCGGCTGGCATCGGGCACAGTTGGACGACAGTTGGTACTCCCCCACTGATCACCGGTCTCCAGGGACATGGCAGTTATCAGCCGCCGGCCGGGCAACGCCAAAAGATTCGTCAGCGCGCCCAGGGCGACGAACCTGCTGCGACAGGGTGGCCCTCTTGCAGACCGCCAAATACATGACGGGGACCGGGCCGAGGGCGGCCCGGTCGCGGGGCGGGCTGTTACACTCGCCGGGACTTTCGACCGTCTCGGAGGGGACCAGACATGGCAGGTGACGACGACATCTCCGGGTGATACCCGGAGCTGATCGGCCACCGGCCGGCGCCACGGAGCGCCGCCGTCGTGGCCCGGTCGTCGTCGCCTCCTCCCCCTGTCTGCCCGGGCAGCGCTCTGCCCTGTCCTTCCCCGAGGTCCCTTCATGTCCGACGCCTCCGTCGTCTGCTCCCAGCTGTCCTTCTCCTGGCCCGACGACACCCCGGTCTTCCGCGATCTGTCCTTCACCGTGGAGTCCGGCCGCACCGGTCTGGTCGCACCCAACGGCTCCGGCAAGAGCACCCTGCTCCGCCTGATCGCCGGTGAACTGCCGCCCACTGCCGGGTCGTTGACCGTCTCCGGCACGCTCGGCCATCTCCCGCAGTCCCTCCCGCTGACCACCGGCCTGACGGTCGCCGAGGTGCTGGGCATCGCCGAGGTGATCCGCGCCCTGGACGCCGTCGAGTCCGGGGACGTGAGCGAGGAACACTTCACGACCATCGGCGACGACTGGGACATCGAGGAACGCACCCGGGCCCAACTGGACCGGCTCGGCCTCACCGGTCTCGCCCTGGACCGCGGCCTCGGCACGCTCAGCGGCGGCCAGGTCGTCTCGCTGGGTCTCGCGGCTCAACTGCTCAGGCGCCCCGACGTGCTGCTGCTCGACGAGCCCACCAACAACCTGGACCTCGAAGCCCGGCACCGCCTCTACGACGTGCTGGACGACTTCACGGGCTGTCTGCTCGTGGTCAGCCACGACCGCGCCCTGCTCGACCGCATGCAGCGCATCGCCGAACTCGACCACGGTGAACTACGGCTGTACGGCGGCGACTTCACCGCTTACGAGGAAGCCGTACGGGCCGAGCGGGAGGTCGCCGAGAAGAACATCCGGGGCGCCGAACAGGAACTGAAGCGGGAGAAGCGGGAGCTGCAGCAGGCCCGCGAGCGCGCCGAACGGCGGGCGAGCAACGCCGCACGCAACCTCAAGAGCGCGGGCCTGCCCCGTATCTTCGCCGGAAACATGAAACGCGGCGCGCAGGAGTCCGCGGGCCGGGCGGGCCAGTTGCACGCAGCCCGGGTCAGCGCGGCTAAGGCCCGGCTGGACGAGGCGGGGCGGGCCGTGCGGGACGAGCAGCGCATCAGCCTCGACCTGCCCGACACCGACGTCCCGGCGGGCCGCACCGTCTTTGCGGGCGAGCGGTTGCAGGTCCGGCACGGCGGGCGGGACCTGTTCGCCGGCGAAGGTGTCGATTTGACGATCCGCGGTCCCGAACGGATCGCGCTGACCGGGCCCAACGGCGCGGGCAAGTCCACCCTGCTGCGCCTGATCAACGGCGATCTGGAGGCGGAGACCGGGCGGATCAGGCGGGCCGACGGCCGGATCGCCCATCTCTCGCAGCGCCTGGACCTGCTGGACCTCGACCGGACCGTCGCCGAGAACTTCGCCGCGTACGCGCCGCACCGCACGGAGGCGGAGCGGATGAACCTGCTCGCCCGCTTCCTGTTCCGGGGTGCCCGCGTCCAACTGCCGACCGCGGTGCTGTCCGGCGGGGAGCGGCTGCGGGCCACCCTGGCGTGCGTCCTGTGTGCCGAACCGGCGCCGCAGCTGCTGCTCCTCGACGAGCCGACGAACAATCTGGACCTGGTCAGCACGGGCCAGTTGGAGAGCGCGCTCGCCTCCTACCGGGGCGCGTTCGTGGTCGTCAGCCATGACGAACGGTTCCTCCACGAGATCGGCACGAGCCGCCGACTGCGGCTGGACCGGGGAGCCCTGCTGGAGACGACGGCGCCCGAGGTATGACCCACCGGCGCGCCAACCGCGCCCGCGCCCGAGGCGGCAGCCCGGCGGGCCCAGAACCCCTCACGTTCGGTGGAATCCCATGTCTCCTCAGCCTGCCCTGCTGGCCCGCGACCTCGTCCGCACCCTCGGCACCCGCCGCGTACTGGACGGGGTGTCCCTCACCGCCTCCCCCGGTCACCGCATCGGCCTGATCGGGGAGAACGGCGTCGGCAAGTCGACCCTGCTCAGCCTGCTCGCCGGCGCCGACGAGCCCGACTCCGGCAGCGTCGTACGCCCCGCCGACCTGGGCCATCTGCCCCAGGAAATGCCGTACGACGGCGCGTCGACGATCGCCGATGTGCTCGACGGCGCGCTGCGTGAGGCCCGTGCCGACCTCACGCGGCTCGACCACCTCACCCAGCGGCTCGCCGACACCCCGCCGTCCCACCCCGACCACGCCGAACTGCTCCAGGAGTACGGCCGACAGCTCGAACAGGCGCAGCAGCGGGAGGCATGGGACGCGGACCGGCGTGCCACGCTCACGCTCACCGGGCTCGGTCTGGGCGAGGTCCGGCACGACCGCACGCTGGGCTCGCTCTCCGGCGGGCAGCGCGGCCGGCTGGCCCTGGCCGCGCTGCTGGTCCGGCGGCCCACCGCGCTGCTGCTGGACGAGCCGACCAACCATCTCGACGACGGCGCCGCCGCCTTCCTGGAGGAACAGGTGCGCAACCTGCCGGGGGTGGTCGTGCTGGCCAGTCACGACCGGGCGTTCCTCGACGCCGTGTGCACGGACCTGATCGACCTCGATCCCACGATGGACGGCCCGGTCCGCTACGGCGGCAACTACACCGCCTACCTGGCCGAGAAACATGCGACGCGGGAACGCTGGGAGCGCCGGTACGCCGAGGAACAGGAGGAGTTGGCCGCGCTGCGCCGGGCGGCCGCGGTCACCGCCCGTCGCCTCGCGCCGGACCGGGAGCGGCGCGACAACGAGAAGATGGGTTACGGCCACCGGGGCGGCCGGGTGCAGAGCCAGATCTCACGCCGGGTGCGCAACGCCACCCGGCGGCTCGACGAACTGGAACGCGCCCAGGTCGCACAGCCGCCACGGCCGCTGCACTTCCGGCACCAGGCACTGGCAGTTTCGTCCGGGGAGTCGGTGGACGGCACCGTCGTGTCGATGCGCGACATCCGGGTGCCGGGCCGGCTCGCCGTGCGCCGACTCGATGTGGCGGCGGCCGAACGGCTGTTGGTCACCGGCGACAACGGGGCGGGCAAGTCGACTTTGCTGGCGGTGCTCGCCGGGCGGCTCGGGGTGTGCGGCACGGTGCGGCGGCGGCCCGGTCTCACCGTGGGGCTGCTGGACCAGGACACCGTCTTCGACCGGCCCGACCGCACCGTCCGGGACACCTATGAGGGATCGCTCGGCGCCGAACGGGCGGAAGCGGTCCCGCTGTCCGCACTGGAACTGCTGCACGAGGCGGATCTGGACAAGCCGGTGGGGCACCTCTCCGTCGGCCAGCGGCGCAGGCTCGCGCTGGCGCTCCTGGTGGCCCGCCCACCCCGGTTGCTGCTGCTCGACGAGCCCACGAACCATCTGTCGCCGCGGTTGTGCGACGAGTTGGAGGAGGCGCTGGGCACCGGTCCCGGCGCGATCGTCCTGGCCAGCCACGACCGCTGGCTGCGCAGACGCTGGCCGGGCCGCGAACTCCGGCTGACCGCGGGGGATCGGCCAAGTGATCCGTGACATGCCTCACCACCGCGAGCGGTCACCCGCCCGAACGGTGACATGGCACCGGCCCACGCCTGCGTCCGCGCACACCCGGGCTCGGCCTCACCACGCCGCCCGCGGGAAGACACATACGGCGGCCGACCGACGGGCCTCCGCAGTATGTGGTCCGTCCCGCCCTTCGTGGTCCGGGTCGACGGCGGCGGCCACTGCAACGGCGAGCCGTGACAGGTTTCCGCGCATGCGGAACACCTTCCCCTGGGAGGTGACCGACGTTGCCGCGCGCGGCCGTTCGGCGCCCGCGCGGCCCGCACACACCCTAGTCGGCGGGGAGCGTCACCGGGTACGGTACGCCGCAACCCGTGACGTGCGGCACATGCCTGACGTAGGCCGACCGTCGCTCGAACGAGTGCGATGTACGTATGTTTCCGCCCCGGCTCCGGCACACCTCGCACCACCGGGTCGGTGGATCGGTACCATCGCACCATCATCCATCGTTTCCAGGGAGTGAATGATTGTGTCCAACCAGTCGACCGATGCCTCGGTCCGGTCCCGCTATCTGGAGCAGGCCGCGTCGGATCTGCAGGAGAACCGGCGCCTGCAGAGCGAACTCGCCGAGAAAATCGGTACGTTGAAGCAGGAGGAGTCGCTCCTGCTGAACATCCTGAACCTCGCGGAGCGTTTTGACGCCCCGTCGGACGACGTCGTGTCCGAAGGGGCGCCGACCGAAGCGGCGCCGCTGCCGCAGCAGGCCCAGGACGAACCCACCCTGGTCCCCGCCACCACCGCCGCGGCCGCCACCACCACAGCCACCGCCACCGCCACCGAGGCACCGGCAGCACCGCGGCGCCGTGCGCGTGCGGCGGCGGGCCCCAAGTCCCAGAAGAAGGCCGCCCGTGTCGCCGCGCCGACGAAGTCGCGTCAGCCCCTGCTCGGTGATGTGTTCCTGGACCTGCTCCGCGCGCACGACGAGCCCCGCCTGGCCAAGGAGCTGCGCGACGAGCTGATGCGGGAACACCCCGACCGGACCCCGACCCCGCAGGTGGTGCGCAACACACTGGAGGCGCTTGTCGCCAAGGGCCGTATCCAGCGTCACAAGCAGCAGAGGTCGGTGATGTACTCCCTCACCGAACCGACGTCCGCGGAGCCGGCCGAGGCCGAGAGCAACACGTCGGAGGACGACGCCTGACACACTCCGGCGTCCCGGACGCCGGAAGGAACGCACAGACGGAAAGAGGCACATAGACCGAAGGGGAGTTCGCCGCTCTCACACCTGCATGGCCGCACGACACATGTCCGCGGCCGGAAGCGGCTACGCGGCGAGGCGCTCGACGAGCGCCTTCGCCTTGACGGCCGCGTCCTGCAGAGCGCGCTCGCGCGAGGACTCGAAGAGCGGCACCAACTCGGCCATGGCCGGGTTGTGCGGGGCCATGGTCAGTTCGGGAACGATGAAGTCGACATCCAGCCCGAGGCCCTCCGCGAGAATCGCCGACAGATAGTTCTGGACATATTCGAACTGCTCGCGCGGGGTACCCGGCGCATACGAGCCGCCGCGGCTGGCCACGACGGTGACCGGGGTGCCCTTCGCGGAGGAGTTCTCACCCATGGTGCGGCCGACCAGGACCACATTGTCCAGCCACGCCTTGAGCGTCGACGGGATCGAGAAGTTGTACATCGGCGCGCCGATGAGTATCGCGTCCGCGCGCTCCAGTTCCTCGATCAGCTTCACCCGCTCGGCGAAGGCGCTCGCCTGCTCGGGCGTGTGCGTGGCCGGGTCGGCGAAGCCCGCGGTGTGGGCGGCGGCCGTGAGGTGCGGGACGGGGTCCGCCGACAGATCGCGGTAGATGACCGCGCCGTCGGGGTGCTGCTCCCGCCAGATCCTGCGGAAGGTCTCCGTCACGGCACGCGAGGCGGACGCCTCGCTCGGGAAGACGGACGAGTCGATGTGGAGCAGGGTGGCCATGCGTGTCTCCATGGGAATAGGGGCCCACAGGGCTCCCCGTGGGCTGAGTTTTCGTACTCGGCTATATCTAACACATGGACTTACTTTTTTTCATCCCCATACGCCGGGCTAGTACCATGGGCGCATGGCGGCGGAGCAGAAACACGACGAGGCAACGTGCAAGCGGGTCGACGACGGCATCACGCGCGTCTTCCAGCTGCTCGGCAAGCGCTGGAGCGGCCCGATCGTGTCCGTACTCGTGGAACAGCCCGCGCACTTCGCCGATCTGCGCCGGGCGGTTCCCGGCATCAGCGAACGCATGCTCTCCGACCGGCTCGCCGAACTCGGCGCCGCGGGACTCGTCGTGCGCGAGGTGGACGAGGGACCGCCACTGCGCGTCTCCTACCGGCTGACGGCATCGGGGGCCGCCCTGGAGCCCGCGCTCAGGCAACTCGGGGACTGGGCGAAGGAGCATCTGCCGGACAGCCCGCCCTGCCTGGAGTCCACCGAGCGGTGACCGTACCGGGCTCGGCGCCCGAGCCGTGCTCCATTCGGGTCGGGGCATGGCTCGGCTCCGCCGGGGAACAGTCGGCAGCGATCACTCTGGGACGGCGTCCGCAAGGGCGCCGACGCCCCGTGATCAAGGAGAAGTGGATGCCGATCGACACCTTGGAGCGCTTCCTGGCCGCCCTGAGCCCGCACGACCGGGAGCAGGTCCGGCAGCAGCCGCACGACGAGCAGGAACGGCTCGCGGCCGCCTGGGAGGAGGAGCTGCGCGAGGACACCGACCTCGACACACTGAGCGAACTCTCCCCGGCCGCGGCCGAGAGCGAAGCGGCCAAGCGGGTCGTCAAGGGGCGGTTCGACTAGGCCCTGTCATCAGTCGAGATCACGGGATCGGCCCGCGCTTCATCCCCGTCCTCAAGAACATCAAGGTGCGCGGCCCACTCGGCCGACCCAGGACCCGGCCGGTCCAGGACTTCGGCCGGACACAGTGGTCGGCGACAAGGCGTACTCCTCCCGCGCCGACCGCGCCCGCCTGGAAGCTGTACAAGTGTTCCTGATGTTCACTTGCGTGCCGGGAATCGACGGCGTGCAGACACTTGTACAGCCAACTACGGGTTCCAGAGTCGAAGGCACACGGTGTGGGTGCGGAAGGTGTACGCCTGACGCGGCGCCTGAAGCTGCCGCGGTCAGGCCCGTGCCGACCCGAACGGGCCGCCCGGTCTGCGACCGGGCGGCCCGAATGGAACGTCATCGACTTGAGATGCTTCGGGACCAAGTCCCGCAATGGGAGTGAACCCATGACGTCTGACGAGCAAAAACTCTCCCTGAACCGCCGCCGGTTCCTCGGCGGCATCGGCGCGTTCGCCGGTGCGGTCGCCGTTGGCGAGCTGTTCCCGACCGCCGCCTCGGCGGCGGCGCCGGCCTACGAAGTGATCCTCGGTGAGCCGAGACAGCAGCAGTTGCTCGGCCCGGCCACGCCGGCCGATACCGAAGCCTGGCTGAAGGCGATGAAGGACTGGCGGGCGGCCGAACACAAGCGTTTCAACTACGACCCGCGCAACTATGAACGCGCGGAGCTCACATGGGCCCAGCGCAACCCGATCCAGCCGCAGGTGATGGTCGAGGACCGCTACCTCTACGACCCCCACCGGCAGCGCTACACCGTCGACCGCTACCTCGACGATGTCACGAGCCGCTACGGCGGCATCGACTCCGTCCTGCTCTGGCCGACTTATCCCAACATCGGCATCGACAACCGCAACGCCGCCGAGATGATCCGCGACCTGCCCGGTGGCCTCGACGGGGTACGCACACTCGTCGCCGACTTCCAGGCCCGCGGCGTGCGTGTCCTGTTCCCGATCATGGTCTGGGACTACGGCACGCACCATCCGGGAGCGGACACCTGGGCGGACATCATGCCCGGCCTGATGAAGCAGTTGGGCGCCGACGGGCTCAACGGTGACGTGATGAACGTGGTCACGAAGGACTACTTCGACAACGCCCTCGCCCTCGGCCACCCGCTGGTGCTCGAACCCGAACACGGCCTCGGCTTCCGGGCTGGATCCCCGCCGGCCGACACTGCACGTGCGCAGATCGGCTGGAACACGATGTCGTGGGGCTACTGGATCAACGACGCCGACGTTCCCATGGTCAGCGTCAACAAGTGGCTTGAACCCCGCCACACCGTGCACGTCAACGACCGCTGGTCGCAGAGCAAGACAGACATGCTGCAGTCCGCGTTCTTCAACGGCACCGGCCTGGAGAGCTGGGAGAACATCTGGGGCATCTGGAACGGCATGACCGAACGTGACAACGAGACGGTCCGCCGCGTCGCCACGATCGAGAGGAAGTTCCCGGAGCTGCTGGTCAGCGCGGAGTGGGAGCCGCACACCCCGACGCGGCAGAGCGGGGTGTATGCGAGCAAGTGGCCGGCCGAACGCGGCACCCAGACGCTGTGGACGCTCATCAACCGCGCAACCGCACTGCGCACCGGTGGGCAGTTGGAGGTCGCGCACCAGTCGGGAATCCGCTACTACGACCTCTGGAACGGCCGCGAGCTGAAGCCGGAGATCTCCGGTGGCCGCGCCGTGCTGTCGTTCCCGATCGAGGCGAAGGGCTTCGGCGCGGTGCTCGCCAGCACGTCGGCCCAACTCCCCGGAGACTTCGGCGACTTCCTGCGCTCCATGCACCGGCACGCCAGGCGCCCGCTGTCGGACCTCTCCGCGGCGAACACGTTCCTGCCCCAGACCATGACGAAGATCAAGAGCACGGCCCGGGCCCGTAAGGCCCCGCCCGGCATGGTGTACATCCCGGGCGCCAACTACCGCTTCGCCGTCCGTGGCGCCGAGCTGGAGGGCTGGTCCTGGCGGGGAACCGCGGGCCTCGTGCGCGGCGTCGGCGTCCAGTTCCCCGGCGAGCCGGAGCCCGACCGCTACCACCAGCTGACCCTCAACCTCGCACCGTTCTACATGGACCGAACGCCGGTGACGAACGAGCAGTTCCAGCGCTTCATGGACGCCACCGGTTACCGGCCGGCGGACGACCAGAACTTCCTCAAGCACTGGGACTGGAGCTCCGAGCACCACCCGAAGTACAAGGCCGGCTGGGCCAAGAAGCCCGTCATCTACGTCTCGATCGAGGACGCCCGCGCGTATGCCCGCTGGGCGGGCAACCGACTGCCGCACAGTTATGAGTGGCAGTACGCCGCGCAGGGCCTGGACAACCGCACCTACCCGTGGGGCAGCGCCTACGACACCACGCGCGTCCCGGAGCCGTTCAACGGCCGGAACGAGATGCGGCCCCCGGACGATGTCGACGCCCACCCGAGCGGAGCAAGCCCGTTCGGCGTCCTCGACATGGTCGGCAACGTATGGCAGTGGACGGACGAATTCACCGACGACCACACCCGGACCGCCGTGCTGCGCGGCGGCAGCTACTACCAGATCGTCGCCTCGAGTGTCACCAACTACTACTTCCCCTCCGACAAGAACGCCCAACGGCTCGACCGTCAGAGCAAGTACCTGCTGATGGCCCCCGGCCGGGACCGGTCGGCGACGATCGGTTTCCGCACCGTCGTGGACGCCGCGCAACTGACGCCCGAACCGGTCGACAACGGCACAGTCGTCGACGCCAGCACGCACAAGAACGCCGCCACGCCCGGCTGGACCAGCCACGGCTGGACCACCAAAATGGTCTTCGACTCCGCGTATCCCGTCGTCGACTCGTCGTACAACGCCACCAACCTCAGCGGCACCGGCACCGGAAACTGGGCCGAGTACACGTTCATCGGCACCGGCGTCGACGTCTACGGCTGGCGCGGGCCGAACGGCGGGGTGCTGCGCGTACTGGTCGACGGCATCGTCCAGGGCGGCCCGATTTCCCAGAAGAGCGCCACGGACACGTACTACGAGTTGCTCGCCCGGATCGGCGGCCTTGCGAACGGCCGGCACACCATACGGATCGAGACCGATCCCTCCAGCGCGGCGGACGCCGTGACAGGCGTCGACTACCTGCGCGTCTACAAGAGTGGCGACAAGCAGCCGCCCGTGCCGCCGACCCTGACACCGAGCGATGCGCGCCCCGCCGCCGGGAGCAGCGTCACGGTCAAGGTGGGCTTCCGCAACGAGAGCGCCACCCCCGTCTCGGGCGGCCTGCGACTCGCGGTCCCCGAGCCGCTGAGCGTGACCCCGGTGGTGGCCGGGTTCAGCGGGCTCGCCCCGCATGCGGAGGTCACGCGCGAGTTCACCGTCACGGTGCCGGCCGGTACCGACCCCGGCGCCAAGCTGCTGCGGGCAGTGGCGACGCTGAAGCAGTCCGCCGACGCCGAAGGATGGGCAACGCTCGAAACGGCCTGACCCGCCCTCCGCAGGCGTTCCGCGCGGGCCACCTCGGCGCGGAACGCCTGCGGCAGGAACCTGCCGCGGTCGGTCTGCAGGCCGTGATCACAGTGCCGTGACCCGGTTCGGCTGCCGGCCGCCGGACTGCGGGGCTTGGACGCGGTGGGCGGTGGACCGAAGGGCACGGCTGGTTGATCGCAGCCGCGGGGAGCGCGAGCCTACGGGCTGATCGGGGCGGCGGCGGACGTCAGTCGCCGGTGCGGAGCAGGCGCCACACGTTGTCGTCGCGGAAGCCCTCCGCGCCGTCCGGCGACACGCTCGTGCGCCGCACCGACTCCAGCGTCTCGACGGTCCAGCTCTCCCCCGGGAGCGCGAGATCGTCGAGGACACCGTGCAACGTGGGGAACGTGTGGTCGAAGGGCGGCTCGGTCTGCCAGGACGGCCAGCCCGCGTGCAGAACGACGAGGAGTGTGCCGCCGACGGCGATCGCGTCGGCGGCACGGCACAGCACCTCGCGCTGGTCCAGTGCCACCGGGGACTGCAGATACTGAGCGCTCACCAGATCGAACCGGCCCCGGGGGAAGCTGGGGCCCAGTTCGTGGTGCTCCCAGGCCGTGCGGTCGGTGACCCCCGCCTCGGCGGCATGCGCGGCGGCGCGGTCGAGGGCCGTGGCCGAGATGTCGGCGCCGGTGACCCGCCAGCCGCGCAAGGCGAGCCACACCGCGTCGGCTCCTTCGCCGCAGCCGAGGTCGAGGGCAGCGCCGGGGCGCAGCCCGGCCGCCTCGCGGACGAGCAGCGGATTGGGCCGACCGCTCCAGACCCGGTCGTTCCGGCGGTATCTGGTCTCCCAGAACTCCTCGGGTCGCATGGTGGGCATCTCGGTCATGGGGCCTCCCTGGTGGTTCGGCGCAGCCCGGGCTGCGGTGGGTGGACCCGGCGCCACCCGAGGAGAGCCTGCACCGATGGGGCCGGATACGGCAAAGGCCCTTGCCGATTCGGCAAAGCGCGCCCCCAGCCTGGACCGTGGCGCGGTCCGCGCGGATCCGGCCCGGGTGCTCCTCCTTGAGCCCGAAGTCGTGGAACATCGCGCCGATGCAGCGGAGTCCGGGGGCGAAGCCGAGGTCGCGGTCGCGTCCCTGGAGGGTGCCGCAGCAGTAGACGCGGTGCGAGTGGTGGTAGATCAGATCGCTGGTGGTGTCCCGGACGAGCCGGATGGCCGCGCGGCCACCTCCGGGATCACCGGCGGCGGCCGACCGGTGCCATCGCGATCTCGGCATGTCTCCCACTGGTTACGCCCTGGCCTGCCGCCGCCCCACCGTTCCCCCGGACGGGGGAAATCTTCGGGCGGGCACCCGCCGTGCCCGCGGACGCGCCGACCTCGGTCCGCCATACGAGGGGCCTGCCACGCCCGCCAAGACGCGCCGTCAACGCTCGGCAACGGCATGGGTGTGATGTTTGCAGAACAACCTGCATGAAAAGTGGCGAACTGGCAACGTTCCCTTCCATGCCCTCCCAGCAGTCCCCGCACTCCCCGCACTCCCCCCGGAAGGTGATCCGATGACGACGGCGACCACGACGACCCGCACCACCGGGACGCCGCCCGTCACCGCCCCCTCCCCCGCCGCCCGGCTGCCCCCCGCCGCGCCCGCGCCCTCGCTGCCGTCCCTCACCGGCCTGCGCTGGGTGGCGGCACTGCTGGTCTTCGGACTGCACGTGCGCAACTTCCACTACTTCGGCGGCACCGGCGACCGCTATGTGACCTGGGCGTTCGGGCCCGGCGCCAGCGGCGTTTCGTTCTTCTTCGTACTGTCCGGCTTTGTACTGACCTGGTCCGCGCGGCCCAAGGACCCCGTGCTCGCCTTCTGGCGGCGGCGGATCGCGCGGATCTATCCGGTGCACCTGGTGACCGCGGCGATCGCGCTGCTCATGGCATACACGCTGGCCCACCAGACGAAGCCCGAGCCGTCCCAGGCGGCAGCCAACATTCTGCTGGTGCATTCCTGGTGGCGTCCGTGGTGGCAGACGCTGAACCCGGTCAGTTGGTCGCTCGCCTGCGAGGCATTCTTCTACGCGGCCTTCCCGCTGCTGGCCCTTGTGCTGCGCCGACTCGGCGCCCGCGGGGCAGCGGTACTGGCCGGGGCGTCGGTGCTGGCCGTGCTGGTGCTGGCCTGGGCGGAGACGCATCACTGGACGGCGCAGTCGATCAGCGCCAACCCCGCCGCCCGGCTGCCCGAGTTCGTCCTCGGCGCTGCGGCGGCCCGGCTGGTGTTGCTCGACCGGTGGCGCGGCCCCGGCCTGGATGCCTCGCTCGCCCTCGCGGTCATCGGCTACTTCTTCGTGCCCCAGGTCACCCCCGGCTACGCGGCCACCGCCTGCACCATCGCGGGCTTCGCCCTGCTCATCCCGGCGGCGGCGGTCGCGGATCTGCGGGGGCTCCCCTCGCTGTGGCGGCACCGTCGGCTGGTGCGGCTGGGAGAGCTGTCGTTCGCCTTCTACATGGTGCACCTGCTGGTGCTGCGGGCCAGCACCAACGTGCTCGGGCTCTCCCCACGGTTCGGCGTGGCGGCGGGCCTGACCGTGACCGCCGTCGCGTTCGGGCTGTCCCTCGGCCTGTCCTGGGTGCTGTACGAGAAGGTGGAACGTCCCGCCCGGCGGCTGCTGCTCGGCGGTCGCCGCGCCGCCAAGGCGCAGTCGGCCGAGGCGCAGTCGGCGCCGCAGCCCGCCCGGAGCGGCCCCGCGCCCGGCTCGGCCCGCTCGGCCGACTGACGATCCGAGCGGCCTCTGCGACACGTCGAGCTGTACGTGGGGGGTGCCTCGTACCCGGGTGACGTCGTACCCCGGTCGTACCCCGCCTTGTCCGGCGCCGGTGCCGCCGGCGGACGGCTGAATCGCCGAGCAGCGGCGGAGGACGGGGGCGGCCGGCTCTTCCCGGCGTGGGCGGTGTGCAGGGCCACCGGGACGGCGGCACGGCGGAGAACCGTGTGCCGGGCGAGTTCCGTGGGCGGTCCGTGAGATGCGGGTTGAGATGCGGGTTGCAGGTGCTGACGTACGGGCGTTACCTGGAAGTATCGAGTGGCGAAGCAAGAACGCCTGGGCCTGCGACACGGGCCGACGGGCCCTGTCACTTTGCGCGTCCTGGCGGATGCGGCGGCCCCGTCGCCGACGCCCGGTGTTCGACGCGGAGGTGGTACAGGTGAAAGCCGTCGTCTACGAGAAGCCCTTCAGCGTGGCTGTGAGGGATGTCGACGATCCGCAGATCCAGCACCCGAACGACGTGCTGGTACGGGTGACGTCGACCGCGATCTGCGGATCCGACCTGCACATGTACGAGGGCCGCACGGCGGCCGAGGCCGGCATTGTCTTCGGGCACGAGAACCTCGGCATCATCGAGGAGGTCGGCAGCGGGGTGACCTCGCTGTCCGCCGGGGACCGCGTCGTGATGCCGTTCAACGTCGCGTGCGGGTTCTGCAAGAACTGCCTTGCCGGCAAGACCGGGTTCTGTCTGACGGTCAACCCGGGGTTCGCCGGCGGGGCGTACGGCTATGTGGCGATGGGCCCGTACAAGGGCGGCCAGGCGGAGCTGCTGCGGGTGCCGTTCGCCGACTTCAACTGTCTGAAGCTGCCGCCGGGCGAGGAGTTCGAGACCGACTTCGTGCTGCTCGCCGACATCTTCCCGACCGGATATCACGGTTGCGAACTCGCCAGGGTGTCCCCCGGTGAGAGCGTGGCCGTGTTCGGCGCCGGGCCCGTCGGTCTGATGGCCGCCTACTCCGCGCTGCTGCGCGGCGCGTCCCAGGTGTTCTCCGTGGACCGGGTGCCCGAACGGCTCGCCAAGGCGGCGGAGATCGGGGCCGTCCCGATCGACTTCACCAAGGGCGACCCGGCCGAACAGATCAAGGAGCAGACGCGGGGCGAGGGCACCGACAAGGGCGTGGATGCCGTCGGGTACCAGGCACAGGCGCGCGACGCCAGCCACGAGGAGCCCGCCGTCGTCCTGAACACGCTCGTCGAGACGGTGCGGCCGACCGGCATGCTCGGCATACCGGGCCTGTATGTGCCGTCCGACCCGGGCGGGCCCGACGAGCACGCCAAGCACGGCCAACTGCTGGTCTCCATCGGCAAGATGTTCGAGAAGGGGCAGCAGATGGGCACGGGTCAGTGCAACGTCAAGCAGTACAACCGCCAGTTGCGCGACCTGATCATCTCGGGGCGGGCCAAGCCCAGCTTCGTGGTCTCGCACGAGCTGCCGCTGGACCAGGCTCCACAGGCGTACGAGAAGTTCGACCAACGGATCGAGGGTTACACCAAGGTCGTCCTGCATCCCGGACACGCGCTCGCCGCATAGACGCGCGGGACGGCACGGCGGTGCCCGGTCCACTTGGGCCGGGCACCGCCGCGCACGGCGAACCTGGGCGCCCCTTGTTCACATGCATGATCGGAGGCGTGATCGGACTGTTCGGTGACCCGGGACGCCGTCTCAGACCGGGACGCCGGGCGAGGCGGTGCGCCGGGCCGCCGCCGGACCGCGGGCGGCCTCGCGCAGTCGGCGCCCGCGCCGGGTCGGGCCCCAGGGCTTGAGCACCGAGATCACCGTCATGAAGACATAGGCGGCCAGTGACACGGCCGGTCCCATCAGGACGGCACTGGCGTCGGGCGGGGGGCCGTCGTCGGCGACGGCCGCGACCGTCGCGTGTATCGCGGGGCGCAGTGCGAAGGCCGTCGCGGCGGTGGTGGCCAGGGTCAGCCAGAACTTGATCCAGACCCAGCGGTGCCGCGCCAGCCCCCACGGTGTGCCGAGGGACAGCACCACACCGCTGATGAGCGTGGGGAGCGCCACGGGAAGCAGCAGCCAGTCGGCGAACAGCCGCATGGACCGGACGGAGGCCACCGCGGCCGCCGCCTGCCCGGCGGTGGCCGCGGTGATCCCCAGCGCGAGCAGCCCGAGCGTGAGCCCGAGCCAGCTCGCGGAGGCGGTGACATGGACGACGAGAAGGGCCCGGCGGGCGGGACGGCTCAGTTTCATGGCCTTCACCGTGCCGGTAACGGCCCACCGCGGCGTCTGCCCGCGGGAGTAACTCCGCGTACCTTCCCGGGCGTACGTCCCCGGTCCCCGCAGGCGTACGTCCCCGGTCCCCGGTACCGGGCGCTTCGGTCCACGGGCCGACACCCCAGGGCCGCCGCGGTGTCCGGCAAGACCGGATACGGGCCCGGCCTGCCGGGGTGAGGGACAGGGCGGCGGCGGTGCGCGCGCCGCCACCCTCCCTACCGCCGACGTCCGCGGCGGCGGTGTCGTCTACGGCGTCCGCTCACCGACTCGACCGCCACGGCCGCCCGCGCCACGACCCGCCCGGCCACCGGCCCCGTTCTCGGCCCGATCCGGGCCGAGCGGATTCTCAGCAGGGCTTCTTCCAGGACGGATTCCTCGCCGGACTGAACCCGATGGCGCTGATCGCGCTGCTGGCGGTGCTGATCGCCGCGGTGGCGCTGCTGGCGCACCAGACCGCGTGAGCGCGCCGCAGAGCGGCTGAGGACGGCCGAAGGGCCCGGAGCATCAGGCTCCGGGCCCTTCGTCATGCAGCGCACATACGGACCGTACGAGTGCGGCCACGTACCGTCAGGCTCAGGCGGCGGCGTCGCCCCGGCCGCCCGCGAGGCCCGGCCGATCCAGGTCGGCCGGGCAGGTCACGTCAGTTCCACCAGGAGGTCGCCGCCCTCCACCTGCTGGATGAGGTTGATCGCCAGGCGGGACACCCGGCCCGCACGCGGGGCGGTGATCGCGGCCTCCATCTTCATCGCCTCGATCGTGGCCACCGTCGCCCCGGCCGCCACCTCGTCGCCCTCGGCGACCGCGAGCGTCACCACGCCCGCGAACGGCGCCGCCACGTGGCCGGGGTTGGCGCGGTCGGCCTTCTCCGTGGTCGGCACGTCCGAGGCCGCCGCCCGGTCGCGCACCTGGATCGGCCTGAGCTGGCCGTTCAACGTGGCCATCACCGTGCGCAGGCCCCGCTCGTCGGCGTTCCCGACGGCCTGCAACTCGATCAGCAGCCGGACCCCGGGCTCCAGGTCGACGGCGTACTCCGCCCCGGGGCGCAGCCCGTAGAAGAAGTCCTTGCTGTCCAGCACGCTGGTGTCACCGAAGGTCTGCCGGTGCGTCTCGAAGTCCCGCGTCGGGCCGGCGAAGAGCAGCCGGTTGAGTGTCGTACGCCGGGACTTCTCCAGGCCCTCGCGGTCGTCGGCGGTCAGCTCCCGCTCGGGCTTCGCCTCCGCCCGGCCCCGCAACGCCTTGGTGCGGAACGGCTCCGGCCAGCCACCGGGCGGGGTGCCCAGCTCGCCGCGCAGGAAGCCGATGACGGAGTCGGGGATGTCGTACCGGTCCGGGGCGGCCTCGAAGTCCTCCGGGCGCACATCGGCGCCGACCAGATGCAGGGCGAGGTCCCCGACGACCTTGGAGGACGGGGTGACCTTGACCAGGCGGCCCAGGATCCGGTCGGCGGCGGCGTACATGGCCTCGATGTCCTCGAAGCGGTCGCCGAGTCCGAGCGCGACGGCCTGGGTCCGCAGGTTGGACAGCTGCCCGCCGGGGATCTCGTGGTGGTAGACCCGCCCGGTGGGCGAGGCAAGGCCCGCCTCGAAGGGCGCGTAGATCCGGCGGACGCTCTCCCAGTACGGCTCCAGGTCCCCGACGGCCTGGAGGTCCAGGCCGGAGGGCCGCTCCGCGTGGTCGGTGGCGGCGACGATCGCCGACAGCGACGGCTGTGAGGTGGTGCCCGCCATCGACGCCACCGCGCCGTCCACCGCGTCCGCGCCCGCCTGGATCGCGGCCAGATAGGTGGCGAGCTGGCCGCCCGCCGTGTCATGGGTGTGCAGATGGACGGGCAGGTCGAACTCGCGGCGCAGCGCGGTGACGAGCGTGGCGGCGGCCGGGGCGCGCAGCAGTCCCGCCATGTCCTTGACCGCCAGGACATGGGCGCCCGCGGCGACGATCTCCTCGGCCAGGCGCAGGTAGTAGTCGAGGGTGTAGAGGCGCTCGGACGGGTCGGAGAGGTCGGCGGTGTAGCACAGGGCGACCTCGGCGACCGCGGTGCCGGTCTCGCGCACGGCGTCGATGGCCGGGCGCATCTGGCCGACGTCGTTGAGCGCGTCGAAGATCCGGAAGATGTCGACGCCGGTGGCGGCGGCCTCCTGAACGAAGGCGTCGGTCACCTCGGTCGGGTACGGCGTGTAGCCGACGGTGTTGCGGCCGCGCAGCAGCATCTGCAGGCAGATGTTGGGCACGGCCTCGCGCAGGGCGGCCAGCCGCTCCCAGGGGTCCTCGGCGAGGAAGCGCAGGGCGACGTCGTAGGTGGCGCCGCCCCAGCACTCCAGGGACAGCAGGCCGGGCAGGGTGCGGGCGACGACGGGGGCGACCGCGAGGAGGTCCTTGGTGCGCACCCGGGTGGCGAGCAGCGACTGGTGGGCGTCACGGAAGGTGGTGTCGGTGACGCCGAACTCCGCTGACTCGCGCAGTCGGCGGGCGAAGCCCTCGGGGCCGAGCGAGACGAGCCGCTGCCGGGAGCCGGCGGGCGGCTCACCGGCGGGCAGCGGGGGCAGCTTGGTGACCGGGTCGATCAGGTCCGGCCGCTCTCCGTGCGGCCTGTTCACCGTGACGTCGGCGAGGTAGGTGAGCAGCTTGGTGCCGCGGTCGGCCGAGGAGCGCGCGGTGAGCAGGTGGGGGCGTTCCTCGATGAACGACGTCGTCACCCGTCCGGCCTGGAAGTCCGGGTCGTCCAGGACGGCCTGGAGGAAGGGGATGTTGGTGGCCACGCCGCGGATCCGGAACTCGGCGACGGCGCGCCGGGCCCGGACGATCGCGGCCTTCAGGTCGCGGCCCCGGCAGGTGAGTTTGACCAGCATCGAGTCGAAGTGCGCGCTGATCTCGGTCCCGGCGTGGGTGGTGCCGCCGTCGAGGCGGATGCCCGAGCCGCCCGGCGAGCGGTACGCGCTGATCCGGCCGGTGTCCGGGCGGAAGCCGTTGGCCGGGTCCTCGGTGGTGATGCGGCACTGCAGCGCGGCGCCGCGCAGGGTGACCGTCTCCTGCGTCAGCCCCAGGTCCGCGAGGGTCTCCCCGGCGGCGATCCGCAACTGGGCCTGGACCAGGTCGACGTCGGTGACCTCCTCGGTCACCGTGTGCTCCACCTGGATGCGCGGGTTCATCTCGATGAAGACGTGGTGGCCGGCGCGGTCGAGCAGGAACTCGACGGTGCCGGCGTTGCGGTAGCCGATCTCGCGGGCGAAGCGTACGGCGTCGGCGCAGATCCGCTCGCGCAGCGCGGGGTCCAGGTTGGGCGCGGGGGCGAGTTCGATGACCTTCTGGTGGCGGCGCTGCACGGAGCAGTCCCGCTCGAAGAGGTGGATGACACCGCCGTCGCCGTCGGCGAGGATCTGCACCTCGATGTGGCGCGGATCGACGACTGCCTTCTCCAGGAAGACGGTGGGGTCGCCGAACGCGGAGGCCGCCTCGCGGGACGCCGCCTCGATGGCCTCACGCAGTTGGGCGGGTTCCGCCACCCGGCGCATCCCGCGACCGCCGCCGCCCGCCACGGCCTTCACGAACACCGGGAATCCGATGTCGTCCGCGGCCCGGACCAGTTCGTCGACGTCGGTGGAGGGCGCCGAGGAGCCCAGCACGGGCACACCGGCGGCGCGGGCGGCGGCCACGGCACGCGCCTTGTTCCCGGTCAGTTCGAGCGTGTGGGCGTCGGGTCCGATGAAGGTGATGCCCGCTTGTTCGCAGGCTCGGGCGAGTTCCGGGTTCTCGGACAGGAACCCGTAGCCGGGGTACACCGCGTCGGCGCCCGCGCGGCGCGCCGCGCCCACGATCTCCTCGACCGACAGGTAGGCCCGTACCGGGTGTCCGGGTACGCCGATCTCGTATGCCTCGTCGGCCTTGAGCCGGTGCAGTGAATTGCGGTCCTCGTGCGGGAACACGGCGACCGTGCGTGCGCCCAGCTCGTAGCCGGCGCGGAATGCGCGAATCGCGATCTCACCACGGTTGGCGACCAGTACCTTGCGGAACATCATCGACCCCTTCGGCCTGCGGCGACGAACACCATCGTGTCGGCGACTCCCCTGCCCTGCCACGCGGCCACGTTAGGGGTGAGCGGACGACCGCTGAAGGGGACGAACATCACATTGACATCCACGACCGTCCGGGGTCGCCCGACGTCCTGTCGCGCCCCGCGGCCCGGCCGGGCGTCAGGGGCTGCTGCCGGGTGCCGGAAGCGTCGACTCCCCGGCCACCGCCACCGGGACCCGCGCAAGCCCGCGGTCGAGGTCGCGGTCGACACCGCGGTCGACATCGCGTTGGAGGTCCCGTTCCAGGTCGTCGAGCGCGCGGCGAGCGGTCGCGATGCGTTCCGCGAGGTGCCGTCGCTCCTCGGGTTCGACGGGGGTCGGGGGCCGCTCGGGCGACGCGTCCCGTTCCAGCTCGCGGGCCTCTTCGAGCGAGGTGAGGACCACTCCGATCAGCACGTTGACCAGGACGAAGGAGGCCAGCAGGACATAGGAGGCGAAGTAGAGAAGGCTCCAGCGGGACACCTCAAGACCGGCCCGGACCGCGTCTCCGATGCCGTCCAGCGTCATCAGCAGGAACAGGGTGAGGACCGCCCGGCCGACGGAGCCGTAGTGTTCGGGGTCGGAGTTGCCGAAGAAGACCCAGCCGACCATGGCGTATACGTACAGCAGGAGCGCGCCGACGAGGAGGAAGCTCAGCGTGCCGGGCAGGCTGCGGCCCACGGCGACCAGCACGATGCGCAGTTGCGGCAGGAACCGGGCGGTGCGCAGCACCCGGGCCAGCCGCAGCAGCCGCAGCACGGTGGTGTTCTCGCGGACGACCGGCAGGAAGGCGCACAGCACGACGGCCAGGTCGAAGAGGTTCCACGGGTCCTTCCAGAACTCCCGTGGCCGGTCCGCGTGGGCCGCGAGGCGCAGCAGGATCTCGACCGTGAAGACGGCCAGACAGGTGTGTTCGGCCAGCCGCAGCCAGTGCTGCCAGCCGGCGACGAGGCCGGTGTACGTCTCCACGCCCAGCAGTGCCGCGTTCGCCAGGATCACCAGGAAGACGGTGAGGGCGAACCAGCGGGCCTCCGTGACGGCCCGGCAGCGTCGTGCCAGTGCGCGGCGGGCGGATGCGGACAACGGCGCCGGCTCGACCCCGTGCTGGTGCTGGTCCGACTCGTCCGACATGGTGCTGCTTCCGCTCCTTCACGCGCCGCGCTGGGCGGCCGGCCGCGCCCGACGGCACGGCTGTCGAGTGATCACCTTCCAGGAGAGATTTCTACAGCACTGTAGAGAGTGATGGGGAACCGGTGTGCGGCACGGGCCCGCGGGTGACGGCACGGGTCACGGCGGCCGGGCCCACGACTGAGAACGGCGGCCGCCCACGCCTGAGAATGGGCCCGCAGGTCCAAAAGTAGGCGCCCCCCGACCGGCCCGCATCGGGCCGGGCCGGGGCCGAAGCTCACCGGCTGAACGCCCCCGACCGGCTCGTTCCACGCGAGTACGAGCCCTCTTCGCGGGATGGCATGCCGGCTGCCGCGAGGAGCGTCGGCACCGCCCGCCGCGAGTGACCGCGCAGCGGACCGGCGGCCGGTTCAGGGGGCGTCGCCGCGCCAGTCGTAGCGACGGCCGTCCGGCGGGCGCGACATGTACAGGGCCCGTCCGCCGGGGCCGTAGCGGCCTATCTCGGTCACCAGCGCCACCTGCTCCCCCGGCGCCCGCCCGGGCCGGCCGGTGACGTCCAGGAGCAGCCCATCCAGGGGACCGCCGACCAGTTCCGCATAGGTACGGCCGGGCCGGGGCCCCGCGTCGTCGTGTTCGGCCCCGTACACCCGGCCCCGCATGAACTCCTGCTCATCCATGCCTTGCAGGGTTGCATCCGGCACTGACATCGATGCCGATACCCAGGTTCCGGTGGTCGTGGCTCCGGCACAGCGGGCCGCGCCCACGGCCCGGACGTCCCGTCCCGTCATCACAAGACGCCCCGGACATCACGAGACGCGCCGCCCCAGATACCGGACATATCAGCTTAAAACGTGTGTTATTCAGTCATGCACAAACCTTCGCGGCGTACCTTGCTCACCGCCTCGGTCGCGGCCGTCGGCTCGGGACTCCTGTCGGCCTGCACCGGAAACGACTCGCCCCCGCAGTCCCGACCAGAAGCCGGCTCGACGGCCAAGGGCAGCCTCAGCCACGGCTTCGTCCCCCCGGGGCCCAAGGGGTATGTGAACCCCTCCGGTCCCGAGGTGCACGCCGCCGAACGCAGACGCGGCGCCGGGCCCGTACGCAGGTTCGAGTTCACCGCCGCCGAGACGACCGTGGACCTGGAGGGGCGAAAGGTCCGCACCTGGACCTACGGTGACGACCTGCCGGGCCCGCTGGTCCGCGTCACCGCCGGCGACGTCCTCAGCCTCAACCTCGTCAACCGCCTGCCCGCCGAGACCACGCTCCACTCGCACGGCGTGCGCATGCGGTGCGACATGGACGGGGTGCCCAGCCTGACCCAGGAAGCCATCGCGCCCGGCACGGACTTCACCTACCGCTACACCGTCAGCCACCCCGGCACCTACCTGTTGCACTCCCACTCCGGCATGCAGCCCGACCGCGGCCTGTACGCCCCTTTCATCGTCGACGACCCCAAGGAGCCGCTGCACTACGACAAGGAGTGGCTGATCGTCCTCGACGACTGGGTCGACGGCGTCGACGGCTCCACCCCGGACGGGATCCTCACCGAACTGCGGCACGGCAAGGGCATGTCCATGGACGGCATGGGCATGGACAAGGGGATGGGCATGGGCCCCGAGTCCGGCGGCCACGGCGCCTCCGCCCCGCCGCACCCGGCGGCGCCCGCGAAGCCGAAGGGCTCCGCGAAGCCGAAGGGCCCCTCCCGTATCCTGCACGGCTCGCGCAGCCCGATTCTGCACAGTGTGGGCGGCAACGTCGCCCACCCCTACTTCCTCGCCAACGGCCGACTGCCCGGCAACCCGTCGGTGTTCCGGGCCCGGCCGGGCGACCGGATCCGCGTGCGCATCATCAACGCGGGCTCGGACACCGCCTTCCGGGTCGCCCTCGGCGGGCACAAGATGATCGTCACCCACACGGACGGCTACCCCGTCGAGCACACGGAGACCGACGCGCTGATCCTGGGCATGGCGGAACGGTACGACGTGCTGATCACCGCAAAGGACGGCGTTTTCCCGTTCGTCGCGCTCGCCGAGGGCAAGCGCTCCCGGGCCATGGCCCTGCTGCGCACCAGCCAGAAAAGGTCCGCTCCGCCGGCCGACGCGTACCCGGACGAACTCGACCGCGAGTTGGTGCCGGCCCGACGGATCAATCCGCACGAGTCCGTCGCCCTGTCCGAGCGGAAACCCGACCGCGAGATCCGGATCAGGCTCACCGGCGACATGAAGCAGTACAACTGGTCGTTCGACCACAAGCCGTACTCGCTCACCCAGCGCCATGCCATCCGGCAGGGCGAGCGCGTCCGCCTCACCCTCATCAACGGCACCGACATGTGGCACCCCATGCATCTGCACGGTCACACGTTCGCGGTCGTCGGCCTCAACGGTGTGGGCGCCCGCAAGGACACCTCGATCGTCCTGCCGCACCGCAAACTGGTCGTCGACTTCGACGCCGACAATCCGGGGCTGTGGATGCTGCACTGCCACAACCAGTACCACTCCGAGTCGGGCATGATGACCATCCTCGGCTACCGCACCTGACCCCCGGCCGGTGCAGGCCGCCGCCTCAAGGATGGCGGCCCGCACCGGCCGCGCGCGGCCCCGAACTCGCCCGGGAACGGGGGCCGACCACCCTTTACCGCCCGTCGCGGGTCGTCGCAGCACGCGTTACGGCCCGTCGCGGGTCGTCGCGGCGCGCGAGTGGTGGATCTCCCGGGACGGTCGTAGCGTCGATACAAGGCGGCGGCGGCCGGAGCGGCGCTTCGGACGCGGGGCCGCGAGTGCAGCAAGGCTGGCGGGAGCGAATATGCGCAGACCAGTGCGGCGTACCGCGATCATGCTCTCGGTGGGCGTACTGCTCGCGGGAGCCGTCACGACGGCCGCGGCGGCCCCGTCGGCACCGGTGCCGGCCGGCCACTCGGCACGGCAGAGTGCCACCCCCGTCCTCGTGGACTGCTTCTGGAACTCCAACGTGCGGCCCGGCGACTTCATCCTCGCCTGCGGTGACGGCAACAGCCGCCTCGACGGGCTGCGCTGGACCGAGTGGGGCCGGGACACGGCGACGGCCCAGGGCGTCAATCTGGTCAACGACTGCAAGCCGTACTGCGCTGCGGGCACATTCCGCGCCTATCCGGTCACCGTCCGGCTCGAACACCCCGCGCAGTGGCAGCGGCACCCGGAACTGAACCACTTCACACGGATCAGCCTCACCTACTCCGAGGGCCGGCCGGACGGATACGAGCGCGTGACGACGCTGCCCCTGTGGAGCTGACCGCGGCGGCAGCGTGCCGAACCGACCGCCGCCACGGTGCGGCCCCGGCCGTCTTCCGAAGAGCGACAGCAGCGGGGCCACGCCGAGGCCGAACACGCCGACCAGGTCCGCACCACCGGAAACGCCGAGGTGACCCGCGCTACGTTCGGCGGGCCGCCCGGACCGCCGCTACGGGCGCCGACCGTAGTCACGGTCGGCCGCGCCGGGGACCGGCGGATTCAGACGTGGCCGCGTTCCATCCCATGCGATCGTAGGGTTGGACTTCGGGATCATGGCGGAGCAAGGTGGGGGAAGCCCCGTACCCACGGGACACCCCGTGCCGCATCCCCGGAGAAGAGCCGATGAACCACGTCGCGAGCCCCGAGCGTTACCACGGCACCATGCGCTACCGCCGCACCGGTCGTTCGGGACTGGACCTGCCCGTGCTGTCCCTGGGCTACTGGCACAACTTCGGCGACGACCGCCCGTTCGAGACCCAGCGCGCGATCGCGCTGCGCGCCTTCGACCTCGGGATCACCCACCACGACCTGGCGAACAACTACGGTCCTCCGTACGGCTCCGCCGAGATCAACTTCGGCCGGCTGCTGAAGCGGGACCTCGCGCCGTACCGGGACGAGCTGGTGATCTCCACCAAGGCCGGCTGGGACATGTGGCCCGGCCCCTACGGCCAGGGCGGCGGCTCACGGAAGCACGTGCTCGCCTCGCTGGACCAGTCACTGCTCCGCATGGGCCTCGACCACGTGGACATCTTCTACTCCCACCGGCTCGACGCGAGCACGCCGCTGGAGGAGACGATGGGCGCGCTGGACACCGCCGTGCGCCAGGGCAAGGCGCTGTATGTCGGCATCTCCTCCTACGACACCGAGCGCACCCGCGAGGCGGCCGGCATACTGCGCGAGCTGGGCACCCCGCTGCTCATCCACCAGCCGTCGTACAGCATGGTCAACCGCTGGATCGAGACCGACGGTCTGCTGGACACCGCCCAGGAGGAGGGCTTCGGGATCATCGGCTTCACCGCGCTCGCGCAGGGGCTGCTCACCGGGCGCTACCTCGACGGCGTACCCGGGGACTCGCGGGCCGCGCAGGGGACGTCCTTCGACCCCGCCTGGCTGTCCGAGGACATGCTGCGCCGGCTGCGTGCCCTCAACGACATCGCCGCCCGCCGCGGGCAGACCCTGGCGCAGCTGGCCCTGGCCTGGGCCCTGCGCGACCGGCGGGTCACCTCGCTGGTCATCGGCGCCTCCCGGATCGACCAGTTGGAGCAGAACGTGGCCGCGCTGGAGAACCCCGACTTCGACGCCGAGGAACTGGCCGAGATCGATGCGTACGCCACCGACGGCGGCGTCGACCTGTGGCGGGATGCCCGGCTCGGCCGCCTCGACTGATCTTCCTCGATCCCCCTGCTCCCGCAGCCCCTATTCCCTCGATCCCGTTCTGGCACTCAGTGACACCCATCACTGACATATGCAGACAAATGGGACAAAGTGGAGGCACCGCGACCGTGACTTCGAGGAGCCGCACCCCGCCATGGCACACGGAGCCCACCACAACCGCTTTCTGCCTCCCCGCCCGGATCTGAGCCTGGCCCGAGACTGCGAGCACTGCCTCGGCTGGGGAACCGTCGTCACCTTCGAGGGCCGCCACGTGCTGTGCCCCACCTGCCAGCCGGACACCGGTGACGGTGAGGCCACCGCCGACAGCGCCGCCCCCTGAGCCGGGGCACGGCGACCGACGACCGCTTCGCGCGGCCCGAGTTCTCGCCGGTCGACGTCGGCGAGCGCGCCCGCCGGGACGAGGGCGGGCGGCGGGTCAGCGTAGTCTGCGCAGGGTGGAGCGCAGGGCGAAGGCCATGGTCAGCTCCATCAGCCCGAGCAGGACCAGCCACAGGCCGAGCAGCCGGATCAGGACCACCGCCGACGCCGCGGGCAGCGCGAGCACCACGATGCCCGCGGCGACGCCCAGCACGCCCGCGGCGAACACGACTCCCCGGTGGGGCAGCGCCTTCAGGGAGACGGCCGTGTACAGCGTCAGCATGCCGGACACCAGCCAGGTCGCCCCGACGATCAACGACAGCGCGGCGATGGTCTGCAACGGGTGGCGCAGACACAGCACACCGGCCAGGACGAACAGCAGGGCGACCAGCACCCCGGTGAGCCGTTCGCCGTGCCCATGCCCAGCGAAGGCGGTGACCAGCCGGAACACCCCGCTCAGCAGCAGGTACAGGCCGATGATGACGGCCAGCACATGCAGGGTCTCGTCCGGCCAGACCAGGATCAGGATGCCGGCCAGCAGCGCCACCAGTGCCGAGCCCAGGGCCCACTGCCAGGACGCGCCGAGGACGGCCAGCACCTCCGCGACGTCGCGGTCCGGGACCGGTGCGTCGGGGTGCGTGCCGGGACCGGCCCGCGGTCCCGATCGAGGCGGTTCGGTCATGGCTTCTCCTCCACCTGATCGTGCGGTTCGGGGGGATCCCCGACGGCACGGCGTTTCATTCCGGCAGTCGGCGCATCTCCAGGACGCACAGGCCCAGCGACTGGCACCGGGCCAGCAGCCCGTAGAGGTGCGCCTCGTCCACGACCGGCCCGTACAGCAGGGTCTGGTCGGAGACGACGACATGGTCGAGCTCGGGAAATGCCTCGGCGAGCGTCTTCGACAGATGTCCGTCGACGCGGATCTCGTACCGCATGAGCTGTTCTCCCCGCGGGTGGCCTGTGCGCAGGCGAACTGTGCCCTTCCCCGCGATCGTCCGCCCAGCGGCCCGGCACGGCCTCACCCTGCGCAGGTGATACCGACTCCGCGGTCCGTCACCGCGGGGGCGCACTCCAGCCGTCACCGCGACCGTCACCGCGGCACCGCGCCGCCGGTCGCCGCAGGTCGTTCACCGGTCGCCACAAGTCGTCACCGGGCGCTACCGGGCGCTACCGGGCGCCAATGGTCGCTGGCGGTTGCCGGCGGTTGCCGGCGCGGCGCCTCACAGCAGCCGGAGTTCACGGGCCCGGCGCACCGCGTCCGCCCGCCGATTGACCGCGAGCTTGCGGTAGACGCTCTTGAGGTGGGTCTTGACCGTGTTGACGGACACATACAGGTCCGCCGCGATCTCCTCGGTGGACATGAGCTGCGCGAGCCGCCGCAGCACGTCGCGTTCGCGCGGGCTCAGTTCCTCGACGACCGGAGCGGGCCGCCGGTCGGG
>NZ_JBSGBN010000102.1:0-33682 GCF_053601275.1 Streptomyces sp. NPDC004752
CCCGGAGCCGTTCACTAGCCCACCTCTGCAAACCCTCTCCGCACACCCCGGCCGGTCCCTCCCCGACACCACGGGGAGGGACCGGCCGTTTCCGGCGCCGCCCCACCCTGCCGTGCCGACAGGACCCGCCCGCGAGCCGCCCCGGCGGCCACCGCTCGCGGTCCGGCGCTGACCGGTGCGCTGCCTCCATCGTGCCCATGGCGCTCACCCGGGAGCCCTCACCTGACCGCACGGGGAGTACGCAGGCCACGCGGGGCCCCGGAGCACGCGCCGGGCCCGGCTCCCGGGGCGCCCGGGCGCCGGGGCCGAGCGTAAGGTTTGCGGTGTGAACCCGCGACTGACTTTGCTCAGTACGGTGGCTCGCGGTGCCCCGGAGAGCGAAGTCTTCCGGCTGGCGCTCCAGCACTCCGTGGGTGAGCTGCGCGCCCTGGGCGGAATGATCCATCTCTGTGGTCCTACGTCCGTGTTGTGCCTGGCGTCGGCGGTCGGTCTGCCATCCGCCCTCACCCGCTCCTGGGAGATCATCGACCAGCAGAGCCCGCTTGCCCCGGCGCGTGCCCTGCGCCGGGGCACCGCTGTATGGCTGCCGCTGCCCCCCGGCGAAGCCGTCGACGTCTCAGGGCCCGGCACAGGCCAGGCCGCCCTGCCGGTGTTCGGCGGGGGCCGTGTCGTGGGCACCCTCACCGTTCTGACAGGTGACCGGAGCGAGCCCACCCCGGAGCACTGGGACTTCCTCCGGACCGTCGTCGCATGGGCCGAGGAGCGCATGTCCCAGGCTCCGAAGATGTTCGAATCCGCGCCGAAGGAACCCGACAGTGAGCCGCCCTGGCAGGGAGTGCCAGGCATCACGGTCGCCTGGTGGGACTGGAACCTCCAGACCGGTGAGCTGATCTGGGACGCGGCGATGATGGAGTTCTACGGCAGCAGACCGGCCGATTACACCGTGAAGATCCAGGACTGGATGCACGTTCTCCACCCCGACGACCTGGCACCCACGCTGGCGGAGGCGCAGCGGGCGATCCGCGACCACTCGGTGTACGAGGCCGCTTACCGGGTACGGCGGCTGGACGGCACGTATGCCTGGTCGCGGGCCCGCGGTTTGCCCACGTACGACGACCGGGGCCGGCCGTTCCGGATGGTCGGCGTGAGATGGGAGAGCAGCGAGTCGCCTTCCGCTCGGGACGCGCTCAGCCAGGCCCTTCGTCAGATGAGTGACGGTTTCCTGGCGGTGGACGCCGAATGGCGCATCATCTTCATCAACCTGGAAGCGGAACATGTGCTGGGTTTCTCCCCGGAGGAACTCTTCGGGCGTGTGCTGTGGGACCTGCCCGCCGCACGGTGGATCAAGGGCCTGGAGCGCCGCTGTCGGAAGGCCGCCGCCGAGGAGAAACCCGCCAGTTTTGATGTACGCATGCCGGACACGGGGCGTCGCTACCGGCTGCGGCTGGTCCCGGGGCCCGTGGGCTGCGCCTTCTACCTGACGGACGTCACCGAGAAACTGCGTATGCAGGAGGAGGGCCGGGCGGCCGAGCGTGCCGCGTCCGAGCGAGCGGCCCAGGTCATGGAGCTGACCGCGGCGCTCGCCAAGGCGACGACCTCACAGGACGTGGTGGACGCGGTCGCGCAGTGGGTGCTGCCACCGTTCGACGCCATCGGAGTCATGGTGCAGGTCATCGAAGGAAAGCGGCTCCTCGGTGTCGGAGCCGTCGGCTACGCGGACGACTTCCTCAACCTCCTGAACAGCCGCACCACAGCGGGCACCAGCCCGTCCTGGAATGTGGTCCGGTCCGGAGCACCGGCGTTCCTGTCCTCGCCGCAGGAATACGCCGCGTACTCGCCTGATCACGCCGACCTGCCCGGCATCGCCCACAAGCAGGCCTGGGCGTTCCTGCCGCTGACGGCGTCCGGTCACACCTTCGGAGTGTGCGTCGTGTCCTGGGACCGTCCGCATCGGCTCAGCGACGACGAGCGCTCATTGCTGACCACGATCAGCGCCCTCGTCGCGCAGGCCCTGGAGCGGGCCCGGCTCTTCGATGCCGAGCGCATCCGGTCCCGCGAACTCCAGCGCAGCCTGCTTCCCACCGGCCTGCCCGATCTGCCCGCATGCGTGACCGCCGCCCGTTACCTTCCCGCCGGGCAGGGCATGGACGTGGGCGGCGACTGGTACGACGTCATCCCGCTCTCCAGCGGCCAGGTCGCCCTGGTCGTCGGTGACGTCATGGGCCACGGCCTGCCCGAGGCGGCCGCCATGGGCCGCCTGCGCACGGCCGTCCACACCCTGGCCGACCTCGAACTGCCCCCCGACGAAATCATGGGGCACCTCAACGACATCGTCGGCGGCATGGGCGAGGAGTCGTACGTGACCTGCCTGTACGCGCTCTACGACTCCACCACCCAGGTCTGCTCCATCACCCACGCCGGGCACCCGCCCCCGGCCCTGGTACTCCCCGACGGCACCGTGCGGTTCCCGGAACTGGGCGCCGACCCGCCTCTGGGTGCGGCCGAGCCGCCGTTCCAGACGGTCGAGCTGACGCTGCCCGAAGGCACCCTGGTCGTGCTCTACACCGATGGCCTCGTCGAGTCGGCGAAACGCGACATCGACACGGGCATGGCGGACCTGGCCCGGCTCCTGCGTACCGCCCACGAGGACGGCAGCGACGCGGATCTGGAGCGCCTCTGCGACACTCTGACGGCCGGCCTGCTCCCCGCCGAGCACCAAGCGGCCGATGACACAGCGCTCCTCGTCGCCCGCCTCCACGCCCTGAACGCGGACAGGATGGCCTCCTGGCCGCTCACCGAGGACCCGAAGGCGGCCAGCCTGGCCCGCCGCCACGTCCGTGAGCAACTCTCCGCCTGGGGCCTGGACGACCTGATATTCACCACGGAACTGCTGGCCAGCGAACTGGTGGGCAACGTCGTACGCCACGCCAAGGGCCCGGTCAGACTGCGTCTGCTGCGCGGAGCCGAGCTGACCTGCGAGGTCTTCGACGGCAGCCTCACGATGCCCCGTATGCGCCGCGCCGCGGACACCGACGAAGGCGGCCGCGGGCTACAGCTGATCACGGCGCTCTCGCAACGCTGGGGCAGCCGCTACACGGCGAAAGGAAAGTGCATCTGGACCGAGCAGGCCCTGCACGGCCCGGACCGCCGCGGGAACCAGTCGTCCGATGCCCTGGAGCTGATGTTCCCGAGCGCGGACGGATTCGACACAGCAGGCGGAATCGACACAGCAGGCGGATCCGACGTGGACCCGACCGCGCCATCCTTCGGGGAGGGGGAGTAGGGGCTGCTTCGGGGCGCCCGCCCGCGAGCCGCCGCGGCGGCCACCGCTCGCGGTCCGGCGACCGCCCACCGTCCGGCAAGCCCTTCCATGAGGGCCTGGGTCATGGCCGGGTGCCGGGGTGGGGTGGTGGCACCCCGGATCGGGGTGCCCCTCCTGACAGGACGACGCTTGGCACTAGCCGCCGAGCTCGCCGGCCTTGACCGCGGAGACGAAACCCGCCCAGCCGACGAGGTCGAGGCGTACGACCGGACCGGGGTTCTTCGAGTCCCGAACGCCGATCGCCGTGGCGAAGGTGGTCACCTCGACGCAGTAGGAGTCCTCATTGAGGCTGTATGAGCTCTTTTGCCAGTCACCGTGCGGCGTGCGCTGGGGGTTCATCGCTGCTCCTCACGTCGGCAGCCCTCACGGCGGCCGCCGGTACCCACCTCATGATGGCGCACGCGCTGATCATTTTCGGGCTGTCCGGCAACCCGTCCCGGCCCGCTCGTGTCACCGCCCGGCCGCTCGTTCGCGGAGCTTTCGTCACCGCCCGCCCGCCAGTGCCTCGCGCACCCCGGGCTCCTTCGGGCCGAGGAAGTGGGGGTCCGGCCGGAACACCGCCTCCAGGGCCGCCTTGCCCGCCGCGAAGACCTCGCGGACGCCGCCGTAGTACCAGGTGACGTCGTGGTCGGCGGCCACGCCGACGCCGTAGGAGTCGATGCCCGCCGTCTCGCACAGCGCCACCGCGCGCCGGATGTGGAAGTCCTGGCTGATCAGCACGGCCCGGTCCACGCCGAAGATCTTCTTCGCCCGGACACAGGAGTCCCAGGTGTCGAAGCCGGCGTAGTCGCTGACGATGCGGTCGTCGGGCACGCCGTGCCGGGTCAGATAGGCGCGCATCGCGTCCGGCTCGTCGTAGTCCGCCCGGCTGTTGTCGCCGGTGACCAGGACGACCTCGATCCGGCCCGCCCGGTACAGCCGCGTCGCCGCGTCCAGCCGGTGCGCCAGGTACGGCGACGGCTCGCCGTTCCACAGGCCCGCGCCGAAGACGACCGCGACCTCGGCGCGCGGCACGTCCGCGGTGCTGCGCAGCCGGTCGGCCGTGGACAGATGCAGCCAGGTCGCCGGGGACAGCGCCAGCACGCACCCGGCCACCACACCCTGCACCAGCCGCCGCTGCCCGGCCCGGGTGCGCGGCAGGCGTGGCAGGCGCGGCCGACGGATCCTCATACGGTCTCCCCGTTCTCCCCGTTCTTCCCGGGCGGCTCGCCCCGGTCGGTTCCCGTCCTGGAGGACGCGGCACACGGTGATCCGGTTCGCCTCACACCGCGCGGCACGGACGCGTGATCCGCCGGAAAACGTCCGTGACCGCCGCGCAACGGGCCCGCAACCCGCTGCCGTCAGGATCTCTTCATGACGGCGTCGAACCAGCCCCGCGACGAGTCCCGCATCCGCCTCGACAACACGGCGCGCCTCAGTACGGCGTACCCCGGCGTGGCGCGCCTCAGCACGGCGCCCCTCATGCACGGCATCGGCGGTGAGCCGGCCGGTCGGCTCGGCCTGCCCGCGTGCGACGGCGGCTACCGTCCGGGCCCGCCCGCCCTGGTCCTCGTGGCGCACGGCAGCCGCGACCCGCGCGCGCCGCACACCGTCCGCGCGCTCCTGGAACGAGTACGGCGGCTGCGTCCCGCCGTGCCGATCCGGCTCGGCCACATCGAACTGAACGAGCCGCTGCTCCCCGACGCCCTCGCCGACCTCGGGACCGCCCCGGCGGTACTCGTCCCGCTGCTGCTCACCCGCGGCCACCACGTCAAGCGCGACATCCCGGAGGCGGTCGCCGCCACGGCCCCGCACGCGCGCGTGGCCGCCCCGCTCGGCCCGCACCCCCTGCTCGTGGACACCCTGTACGCCCGGCTCGTCGAGGCCGGCTGGCACACCCGGACGAGCGCGGCCGCCCGCCGCGGCAGCGGGGTCGTGCTCGCCGCCGCCGGTTCCCGGGACCCCGACTCGGCGGCCGACACCCGTCGCACGGCCCGCGTCCTCGCCGACCGCCTGGGCGTGCCCGTCGTCCCCGCCTACGCCTCGGCCGTGACGCCGACCGTGCCCGCGGCCCTGCGCGCGCTGGCCGCCCGCGGTCGGCACCGGATCGCGGTGGCCTCCTGCTTCACGGCCCCGGGCCGGTTCGCCACCCAGTGCGCCGAACAGGCCCCCTGGATTGCCTCCGCCCCGCTGGGCGCCCATTCGGCGATGGCCCGCCTGGTCCTGCACCGCTACGACCAGGCACTGGCGACGGCTACGGCGACGGCGGCGAGCGCGGAACCGGAACGGGCGTCGGTGTGAGACCGGCGGATGGACGCGCCCCCTGAGCCTCCCCCTGAGCCGTCCCCTGGGCCGCCCCCTGAGCGACTGCCGAAAGGTCGCCTTGACGCCGCCCGCGGAACCCCATGCTCCCCACGCCCCCGTAGACGCGCGGGCGTCCGCCCGCCACCCGATTGTCACGGTCGCCGCATACTGTCGAACCATGGCACCCGCACCCCCTGCCGGCTACGACCCGGCGTCGGCCGACCGCTGGGCCCCCGAACCCGACAAACGCCCCGGCCGCACCGCCTTCCAGCGCGACCGCGCGCGCGTGCTGCACTCCGCGGCGCTGCGCCGCCTGGCCGGCAAGACCCAGGTGGTGACGCCCGGCACCATGGGACCGGCCTGGGACGCCAGCCCGCGCACCCGGCTCACCCACTCCCTTGAGTGCGCCCAGGTCGGCCGCGAACTGGGTGCCGCCCTCGGCTGCGACCCCGACCTGGTCGAGGCGGCCTGCCTCTCCCACGATCTTGGCCACCCGCCCTTCGGGCACAACGGGGAGCAGGCACTCAACGCGTTCGCGCGGGACTGCGGCGGCTTCGAGGGCAACGCCCAGTCCCTCAGACTGCTCACCCGCATCGAACCAAAACGCTTCACCCCAGAGGGCTCCGTCGGCCTCAACCTCACCCGCGCGGTCCTCGACGCGGCGACCAAGTACCCCTGGCCGCGCGGCGCCCACCCCACCGACCCCGCCTCGCCCAAGTTCGGGGTGTACGAGGACGACCGGCCGGTCTTCGACTGGATCCGCAAGGAGACCCCCGGCACCCGCACCTGCTTCGAGGCCCAGGTCATGGACTGGTCCGACGACGTGGCGTACTCGGTGCACGACGTCGAGGACGGCCTGCACGCCGGCCATATCGACCCCGGCAGCCTGCGCGCCGGACCGGAGCGCCGGTCGGTGTTCGAGGTCGCCGTCGGCCGGTACGTGCCCGCGGACACCGACCCCGCCGAACTGGCCGCCGCCCTGGACCGGCTCCAGGACCAGGAGTGGTGGCCACATGGCTACGACGGCACCGCGGTCGCCCAGGCCCGCCTCAAGGACGCCACCAGCCAGCTCATCGGCCGGTTCTGCCTGGCCGCCGAGGGCGCCACCCGGGCGGCCCACGGCAGCGGGCGGCTCACCCGGTACGGCGCCGAACTCGTCGTACCCCGGCAGACCCGGATGGAGTGCGCGGTCCTCAAGGCGGTCGCCGACCGGTATGTGATGCAGCGCGCCGAACAGGAACGGCTCCGCGCCGACCAGCGCGTCGTCGTCGCCGAACTGGCCGAGGCGCTCACCGCGCGGGCCCCCGACGGCCTGGACCCGCAGTTCCGCGTCCTGTTCGGGACGGCACCGGACGACAGCGCCCGCAAGCGGGTGATCGTCGACCAGATCGCCTCGCTCACCGACGCCTCGGCGCGCTCGTTGCACGCGCGCCTGACGGGACGGACGTGACCGACGCGTGAGACTGGTGTGACGTATCTGACACGGACGTGACCCTCCGTGGCCTGATCGGGTCACTCCCCCTTCCCGCTCCACGCTCCGTGCGGGACGCTCGCATGTGGCGGCACGCTCATGAGGAGGCATCAAGTGGTCGACGCGGACCAGACATTCGTCATCGTCGGAGGCGGCCTGGCCGGGGCCAAGGCGGCCGAGACCCTCCGGACGGAGGGCTTCACCGGGCGGGTGATACTGATCTGCGACGAACGCGACCGCCCCTATGAGCGCCCACCACTGTCCAAGGGCTATCTGCTCGGCAAGGAGGAACGCGACAGCGTCTTCGTGCACGAGCCCGCCTGGTACGCGCAGAACGACGTCGAACTGCACCTCGGCCAGACGGTCGACGCGATCGACCGCGCCGCGAAGACCGTCCGCTTCGGCGACGACGGCACCCTCGTCCACTACGACAAGCTGCTCCTCGCCACCGGCGCCGAGCCCCGCCGCCTCGACATCCCCGGCACCGATCTCGCGGGCGTCCACCATCTGCGCCGCATCGCCCACGCCGAGCGGCTCAAGGGCGTACTCGGCGCGCTCGGCCGGGACAACGGCCATCTGGTGATCGCGGGCGGCGGCTGGATCGGCCTGGAGGTCGCGGCGGCGGCCCGCCAGTACGGCGCCGAGGTCACCGTGGTCCAGACCGCGCCAACCCCGCTGCACAGCGTCCTCGGCCCCGAACTGGGCAACGTCTTCGCCGAACTGCACCGGGAGCACGGGGTCCGTTTCCGCTTCGGCGTCCGCCTCACCGAGATCATCGGCCAGGACGGCATGGTCCTCGCCGCCCGCACCGACGACGGCGAGGAGCACCCGGCGCACGACGTCCTCGCCGCCATCGGCGCGGCCCCGCGCACCGCGCTGGCCGAGTCGGCGGGCCTGGAGATCGCCGACCGGGCACACGGCGGCGGCATCGTGGTGGACGAGCGGCTGTGCACCTCCGACCCCGACATCCACGCGGCCGGCGACGTGGCGTCCTTCCCGCTCGCCCTGTTCGGCACCCGGCTGCGGGTGGAGCACTGGGCCAACGCCCTCAACGGCGGCCCCGCCGCGGCCCGCGCGATGCTCGGCAGGGATGTGGTCTACGACCGCATTCCCTACTTCTTCACCGACCAGTACGACCTGGGCATGGAGTACAGCGGCTGGGCGCCGCCCGGCTCGTACGACCAGGTCGTGATCCGCGGGGACGCCGGCAAGCGGGAGTTCATCGCGTTCTGGGTGAAGGAGGGCAGGGTGCTGGCGGGGATGAACGTCAATGTGTGGGACGTCACAGAACCCATCCAGCAGCTGATCCGCTCCAGGGCCCAGGTGAACACGGAGCGCCTGGCGGATCCGCATGTGCCGTTGGCTGCGCTCGCTTGAGCGTCTGCCGTCGTCCGTCGTCCGGCGGCTGCGGGGCGTCGGTGGTTGCTCGCGCCGTTCCCCGCGCCCCTTTGGGGCGCGCTGCACATGCCCCAGGGGTGTCGGCGCGTCCCCGTAGAATTCACGCGTGGCAGGACGGATCAATGACGAGGACGTGAAGGCGGTACGGGACGCGGTCCCGATCGACGCCGTGGTGTCCGAGTACCTCCAGCTGCGCAACGCCGGCGGCGGCAACCTCAAGGGCCTGTGCCCCTTCCACGACGAGAAGTCGCCGTCCTTCCAGGTCAGTCCGAGCAAGGGGCTCTTCCACTGCTTCGGCTGCCAGGAGGGCGGCGACACCATCACGTTCGTGATGAAGGTCGACCACCTCTCCTTCTCGGAGGCGGTCGAACGCCTCGCCGCCCAGGCCGGCATCACCCTGCGCTACGAGGAGGGCGGATACAACCCGGCCCACCAGCGCGGCGAGCGGATCCGCCTGGTCGAGGCCCACAAGATCGCCGCGCAGTGGTACGCGGAACAGCTCGCCACAGGCCCCGAGGCCGAGACCGGCCGGATCTTCCTCGCCGAGCGTGGCTTCGACCAGGCCGCCGCCGTGCACTTCGGCGTCGGCTACAGCCTTCAGGGCTGGGACCACCTCACCCGCTATCTGCGCGGCAAGGGCTTCACCGACAAGGAACTGGTCCTCTCCGGCCTCTCCCAGGAGGGCCGCCGCGGCCCCATCGACCGGTTCCGGGGCCGTCTGATGTGGCCGATCCGGGACATCGGTGGCGAGGTCGTCGGCTTCGGCGCGCGCAAGCTGTACGAGACGGACAACGGCCCCAAGTACCTCAACACCCCCGAGACGGCCATCTACAAGAAGAGCCATGTCCTGTACGGCATCGACCTGGCGAAGAAGGAGATCGCCAAGAGCAGCCGCGCGGTGGTCGTCGAGGGCTACACCGATGTGATGGCCTGCCATCTGGCCGGGGTCACCACGGCCATCGCCACCTGCGGCACGGCGTTCGGCGGCGACCACATCAAGATCCTGCGCCGCCTGCTGATGGACAACGGCTCGGCGCGGGTGATCTTCACCTTCGACGGGGACGCGGCGGGCCAGAAGGCCGCGCTGCGTGCCTTCGAGGACGACCAGAAGTTCGCCGCCGAGACCTATATCGCCATCGCGCCGGACGGCATGGACCCCTGCGAGCTGCGCCTGGCGAAGGGCGACGAGGCGGTGGCCGACCTGGCCGAACCCCGCACCCCGCTCTTCGAGTTCGCGCTCCGCCAGATCGTCGACCGCTACGACCTGGACACCCCGGCGGGCCGCGCGTCCGCCCTGGACGAGGCCGCGCCCGTCGTCGCCCGCATCAAGAACAGCGGCGCGCAGCACGAGGTCGCGGTCGAACTGGCCGGCCTGCTCGGCATCCTGGACAGCCAGTTCGTGGTCAAGCGGGTGGCCCAGCTGGCACGTTGGGCGCGCGAGCGCGGCGGTGCCGGCCGGGCCCCGGCGCCGGCCCGCGGGCCGCGGCAGCCGTACGAGGCGGCGGCCCCGCGCCGGACCGGCTCCGGCCCCGCCCTCAACCTCCGCAACCCGGTCTACGCCACGGAACGCGAACTGCTCAAACTCGCCCTCCAGCGCCCGGAGTTGGTCTCCCCGACGTTCGACGCGTACGGCGTGGACGAGTTCACCGCCGCCCCGTACGCGGCCGTCCGCCAGGCCGTCATGGAGGCGGGCGGCGCCGAGTACGGCGTCCAGGACCCGCAGGAGTTCCTGGTCCGGGTCCGAGAGGCGGCCCCGGACGACACCGTACGCGCGATGGTCACGGAACTGGCCGTCGAGGCCATCATGCGCCGCACGGTCGACGAGATCTACGCGGGCGAACAGCTGGTGACCGTCCGCCGCCGGGCCGTCGAGCGGCGGATCCAGGAGATCCAGTTCACCGTCCGCCGCCTGGAGGCGGGCGGCGACCCCGCCCAGCTGGCCGCCGTCCGCAACGAACTCTGGGTCCTCCAGCAGTACGACCAGACCCTGAAGGTCCAGGGCGCCGCCGCGCTGTGACCACCGTCAGCCCTGCGGCGACTCGGGCGGTTCGATACCGAGGTGCGCGGCGATGGCCCCGAGCTGTTCCATCATCGCGACCTGACCGGACACCAGAGCACCGAGCAACTTGCTGTGCTCCGTGAGTGTCTTGGTGAGTTCTGCGAATGACTCGGTGAGCTCCAACTGCGTCTGCCGCAGAGCCTGCATCAGTTGGGCATCGGCCCGCCGCAGCTCCTCGATCTCGCCCATGCTTTCCGTCCTGCCCTGGCTCAGCGGGTCCAGTTTTCCCCGGCCATCAGTCCGATGGTCAAACGAGCTGAGTAATCGGCCGGTCACGGAACGGGCGCAAAAAGTCATCGCACGCCCCTCGTGGCGGTGATGTGTCTTACCCCACACTGGGAAGCGGTGCCTGAGTCCCCGGAGCGCGGCCGATCCGTCCCCCACGGGTCCCCCATCCCCGCGGTTCCGCTCATCACGTACGGGACGGACCGCGGCGAGGCCGTCGACTCCGCCCCCGAAGTACCGCTGCCGCACACCCGGGCAGCGATCATCCTGGAGGTCGCCCCCGTGCAGACCCAGACCCTCGCCCAGACCGACATCAGCCCGACGGGCGCGCCGGACACGCCGGATGCCGGGAACGGCGTCATCGTGGCCGTGCCCCCGCAGAGCCGCGTCGCGCTGCACCCCGAGACCGAGCCGGACGGCCCGGCCGAGCCCGCCGAGCCACGAGCCGAGCCACGAGCCGAGACGCTCACCGAGGCGCCGGAGTCCGCCGAACCGCCCGCCGCCCGCGCCGAGACCGCCGGCCCCACCTCCGACCTGTTCCGCCAGTATCTGCGCGAGATCGGCCGCATCCCGCTGCTCACCGCGGCCGAGGAGGTCGAACTCGCCCGCCAGGTCGAGGCCGGACTGTTCGCCGAGGAGAAGCTCGGCAACACCCCCGACCTGGACAGCCAGCTCGCCCTCGACCTGGACCGGCTGGTCGTCATGGGGCGGGTGGCCAAGCGGCGGCTGATCGAGGCCAATCTGCGTCTCGTGGTCTCCGTCGCCAAGCGGTACATCGGCCGCGGGCTGACCATGCTCGACCTCGTGCAGGAGGGCAACCTCGGCTTGATCCGGGCCGTGGAGAAGTTCGACTACGCCCGCGGCTACAAGTTCTCCACGTACGCCACCTGGTGGATCCGGCAGGCCATGTCCCGTGCCCTCGCCGACCAGGCCCGCACCATACGGGTGCCCGTGCATGTGGTCGAACTCATCAACCGGGTCGTCCGGGTGCAGCGCCGCCTGCTCCAGGAACGCGGTCACGAGCCCACCCCGGACGAGGTCGCCGCCCACCTCGACCTGCCGCCCGAGCGGGTCGGCGAGGTGCTGCGGCTCGCCCAGGAACCGGTGTCGCTGCACGCGCCGGTCGGCGAGGAGGACGATGTCGCCCTCGGCGACCTCATCGAGGACGGCGACGCCGCGAGCCCCGTGGAGTCCGCCGCCTTCCTGCTGCTCAGGGAGCACCTGGAGGCGGTGCTGTCGACGCTGGGGGAGCGCGAACGGAAGGTCGTCCAGCTCCGCTACGGGCTGGCCGACGGGCGGCCCCGCACCCTGGAGGAGATAGGGCGCATCTTTGGCGTCACCCGGGAGCGGATCCGGCAGATCGAGTCCAAGACCCTCAACAAGCTGCGCGACCACGCCTTCGCCGACCAACTGCGGGGCTACCTCGACTGAACGGGGCCGCTCACCTCACGGCGAGCGGCCCCCCTGTACGACGGTGTCCGGTCAGTCGACCTCGGCGACCGCCTGCGCGAACTGCGCCTTGTACAGCCGCGCGTAGGCACCGTCGGCCGCCAGCAGCTCGGCGTGCGCGCCCTGTTCGACGATCGAACCGTTCTCCATGACGAGGATCGTGTCCGCGTCCCGGATGGTGGAGAGCCGGTGGGCGATGACGAACGAGGTCCGGCCGTGCTGGAGCTTCGCCATCGCCTTCTGGATCAGCACCTCGGTACGGGTGTCGACGGAGCTGGTCGCCTCGTCGAGCACCAGGATCACCGGGTCGGACAGGAACGCCCGCGCGATGGTGATGAGCTGCTTCTCACCGGCGCTGACCCCCGTGCCCTCGTCGTCGATCACTGTGTCGTAGCCCTCCGGCAGGGTGCGGACGAACCGGTCGGCGTGGGCCGCCCGTGCCGCCTCCTCGATCTCGCCCCGGGTGACCTCGCGGGTCGCCCCGTACGCGATGTTGTCCGCGATCGTGCCGCCGAACAGCCAGGTGTCCTGGAGCACCATGCCGATGCCGGAACGCAGTTCGTCCCGGGACATCCGCGCGATGTCGACGCCGTCGAGGGTGATGCGTCCGCCGGAGACGTCGTAGAACCGCATGAGCAGATTGACCAGCGTGGTCTTGCCCGCGCCGGTCGGGCCGACGATCGCGACCGTGTGACCGGGCTCGACCTTCAGCGACAGGTCCTCGATCAGCGGCTTGTCCGGGTCGTAACGGAAGGACACGCCCTCCAGCGCCACCCGGCCGCGCAGCTCCGTCGGCCGCTCGCCGGGCACCGGATCCACCTCCTGCTCCTCCGCGTCCAGGAGTTCGAAGATCCGCTCGGCCGAGGCGACGCCCGACTGCACCAGGTTCGCCATCGAGGCGACCTGGGTCAGCGGCATCGAGAACTGCCGCGAGTACTGGATGAATGCCTGCACATCACCGATCGACAGCGAGCCCGACGCGACCCGCAGACCGCCGACGACCGCCACCAGCACATAGTTGAGGTTCGAGACGAACATCATCAGCGGCTGCATGACCCCGCTGTTGAACTGCGCCTTGAACCCGGCCTCGTACAACGCGTCGTTCTGCTCGGCGAACTGCTTCGCCGACTCCTCCTGCCGCCCGAACACCTTCACCAGGGTGTGCCCGGTGTACATCTCCTCGATGTGCGCGTTCAGCGTGCCGGTCGAGCGCCACTGCTGCACGAAGTGCGGCTGGGAGCGCTTGCCGACCCGGGTGGCGACCACGAACGACAGCGGCACGGTGACGAGCGCGACCAGCGCCAGCAGCCACGACACCCAGAACATCATCGCCAGTACGCCGATGATGGTGAGCAGCGAGTTGATGAGCTGCCCCATCGACTGCTGGAGCGTCTGCCCGATGTTGTCGATGTCGTTGGTGGCCCGGGAGAGCACCTCGCCGCGCTGGCGCTTGTCGAAGTACGACAGCGGCAGCCGCGACAGCTTCATCTGCACCGACTCGCGCATCCGGAACATCGTGCGGTTGACGGCCCGGTTCACCAGCCGGGTCGCCACCGCCATCAGCAGACCGGCCACCAGAAAGGTGCCCAGCGCGAACAGCAGGACGTCGCCGACGGCGCCGAAGTCGATGCCCCGGCCCGGGGTGAAATCGGTGCTCTTCAGCATGTCCGCGATGGCGCCCTCGCCCCGCTCGCGCATGGACTGGAGCACCTGCTCCTTGGTGGCCCCGGCCGGCATCTGGCGGCCGATGATGCCCGCGAAGATCAGGTCGGTGGCCCGGCCGAGGATCTTCGGGCCGATCACGCTGAGGCCCACGCTGACGACCACGCACAGCAGCAGGCCGTAGATCGTGAGGCGCTCGGGCCGGAACTGGGCGATGAGCCGCTTGCTCGACGCTTTGAAGTCCATCGACCGCTGGTCCGGGCCTGCCCCGGCCATCATGCGTCCCATGGGACCGGCCATCAGGCAGCCTCCGCTTCCGTGAGCTGGGAGAGCACGATCTCCCGGTAGGTCTCGTTGCCCGCCATCAGCTCGTGGTGGCGGCCGGTGCCGACGACCCGGCCCTCGTCCAGGACCACGATCCGGTCGGCGTCCCGGATGGTCGCCACCCGCTGGGCGACGATCACCACGGTGGCCTCGGCGGTCTCCCGGGCGAGCGCGCGGCGCAGGGCGGCGTCGGTGGCGTAGTCGAGGGCGGAGAAGGAGTCGTCGAAGAGGTAGATCTCCGGGCGCTGGACGAGCGTACGGGCGATGGCCAGCCGCTGGCGCTGACCGCCGGAGACATTGGTGCCGCCCTGCGCGATCGGCGCGTCGAGGCCGCTCTCCAGCTGCTCCACGAAGCCCTTGGCCTGCGCCACCTCCAGCGCCTGCCACAGCTCCTCGTCGGTGGCGTCCGGATTGCCGTACCGCAGATTGGTGGCGACCGTGCCGGCGAACAGATACGGCTTCTGCGGCACCAGCCCGACCGTCCTGGCGAGCAGCGCCGGATCGACGCTCGCCACGGGCACGCCGTCCACGAGCACCTCGCCGTCGGTGGCGTCGAACAGCCGCGGGACCAGCCCGAGCAGCGTCGACTTGCCGCTGCCCGTGGAGCCGATCACGGCGGTGGTCTGGCCCGGCAGGGCCACCAGGTCGATGGAGCGCAGCACCGGCTCCTCGGCGCCCGGGTAGCGGAACCCGGCCCCGCGGATCTCCAGATGCCCGTGCCGGCGCAGCTGAGTGACGGGCGCCGTCGGCGGCGCCACGCTCGACTCGGTCTCCAGGACCTCCTGGATGCGCTCGGCGCAGACCTCCGCCCGCGGCACCATCATGAACATGAAGGTGGCCATCATCACGGACATCACGATCTGCATCAGATAGGCGAGGAACGCGGTCAGGTCGCCGATCGCCATCTGGCCGCTGTCGATGCGGTGTGCGCCGAACCACACGACCGCGATCGAGGAGACGTTCACCACGGTCATGACGATCGGGAACATCAGCGCGAGCATCCGCCCGGTGGCCAGCTGCATGTCGGTCAGCTCGGAGTTGGACTTGCGGAACCGGTCCTGCTCGTAGGTGTCCCGGACGAAGGCGCGGATGACCCGGTTGCCGGTGATCTGCTCGCGCAGCACCCGGTTCACCGTGTCCAGCCGCTCCTGCATGGACCGGAACAGCGGACGCAGCCGACGCACGATCAGCGTCACGCTGATGCCCAGCACCGGAACGACCGCGACCAGGACCGCGGACAGCGGGACGTCCAGGCCGAGGGCGAGGATGATGCCGCCCACGCACATGATGGGCGCGGACACCATCAGCGTGAACGTCATCAGGACCAGCATCTGGACCTGCTGCACATCATTGGTCGTACGGGTGATCAGCGAGGGCGCCCCGAAGTGGCCCACCTCGCGCGCGGAGAAGGACTGCACCCGCCCGAAGACGCCGGCCCGCACGTCCCGGCCGAGTGCGGAGGCGGTCTTCGCGCCGTAGTACACGGCGCCGATGTTGCACACGACCTGTGCGAGGGAGATACCGATCATCAGCGCGCCGAAGGACAGGATGTAACCCGTGTCACCCTTCACGACGCCGTTGTCGATGATGTGCGCGTTGAGCGTAGGCAGATAGAGAGTGGCGCTGGTCTGCAGGAGTTGCAGCAGCACCAGGAGAACTATGGGTTTCCTGTAGGGCCTGAGATAGGTCCGCAGAAGTCGTATGAGCACGCTGGGTCTCTTTGCGTCGGCGGTGGGGGCTGGTCGGTGCGCCCTTGGCCCCTATCGTCGGACACTCCACCCGCGTTACCTCAACTGATTAATCGGGTGGCGGGTCCGGTAAGAAAACGACACGGAAACGACACAGAAGAGATGCGCGAGCGACGCGGGAGCGACGCGGAAGTAATGCCCCCTATGCCTGGAACGCCCCGGGATGGGTCTGTTCCCGTACCGACACGAACTGCTGACGCACCGCCTGCCCCACGGCCAGCTCGTCCCCCGGCTCCAGAACCTGCGCCGCCGCGCCCTGCCAGGCGGGCGGGGTGCGCGCATCGAGGGAACCCTGGGAGACGCCCAGCGCCCAGGCGGCCTGCCGGGCGGCGCCGATCGCGGCGTAGTCGGCGGGCTGCGGCACGACGACCTGCACACCGAACAGCGAGGGCGCCGCTGCCTGCACCGCGGACAGCTCGGCCGCCGGACCGAGCAGGAAGACCCGGCGCACCTCGACGCCCCGCCCGCGCAGCACGTCCAACGCGTCCGCGAGACCGCACAGCATGCCCTCGAAGGCGGCCCGTGCCAGATGCTCCGGCTTCATCGACTCGCGCCGCAGCCCCGCCAGGGTCCCGGCGGTGTGCGGCAGGTTCGGGGTCCGCTCGCCCTCCAGATAGGGCAGCAGCACCAGCCCGTGCGCCCCCGGCGTCGACTTCATCGCCAGCTCGGACAGGCCCTCCAGGTCGGGCAGGCCGAGCAGTTCGGCGGTGCCGCGCAAGCTCCGTACGGCGTTCAGGGTGGTGACGACCGGCAGATGCAAGCCGGTGGCGTCGGCGAGCGAAGTGATCATCCCGGACTGGTCGGTGAGCGCCTCCGGGTGGACCGCCATCACGGAGCCCGAGGCGCCCAGCGACACCACGGCGTCCCCGAGACCGATACCGAGCCCGAAGGCGGCGGCCATCGTCTCCCCGGTCCCGGCGGAGATCAGCAGCCCCTCCGGCGTCGTACCGGCCGCGTCCGCCGGGCCGATCACTTCGGGGAGCACGGCATGGTGACCGAGCGCCAGCTCGATCAGGTCGGGCCGATAACCGCCGGTGGCCGCCGACCAGTACCCGGTCCCGGAGGCGCCGCCCCGGTCGGTGGTCCGCCGGACCGGCCGGCCGAGCAGCTGCCACACCAGCCAGTCGTGCGCCTGGACCAGGAGGGCGGTGCGCAGCGCGTTCTCGGGTTCGGACCGGGCGAGCCAGCGCAGCTTGGTCACCGGATGCGCGGCCTGCGGCACAGAGCCCACCGCCTGCGCCCACGCCTCCCGCCCGCCGAGCGCGTCGATCAGGTCGGCCGCCGCCATCTGCGCCCGCTTGTCGCCGCCCACCAGCGCCGGGCGCACCGTGTTGCCCTGTGCGTCGAGCGGGATCAGCGCGTTCTGCTGCGCGGAGACGCCGATGGCCTGCACGCCCTCCAGCAGTCCGCCGCCGGCCGCCTCCCCCAGGGACAGCAGCCATGCCTGCGGGTCGATGTCGGAGGGACGCCCGCCGCCGGGATCCTCCACGGGGTGCGGCGCATAGCCCTGCCGGAGTACGGCCCCCGTGTCCGTGTCGCAGACGACGATGCGAGTGAAATCGGGCGAGCTGTCCAACCCGGCGACTATCCCCATGACCGGAATTCTGCCGTATCGCGGCGCTTGCTTTGGCCGTGTGCGGTTCAGCGCCGCCGGAGCTCCCCGCCGGGCACCGGGAGGACGCCGGTCAGGTGTTGCTGGTGCCCCAGTCGTCCTCGCCGGAGCCGTCGGCCGCGCGCTCCCGCAGGGTGCGCACCCGGTGGGCCACCGAGTCGGGCATGCGGTCGCCGACCTTGTCGCCGACGGTGTGCAGCGCCCGGCCCGCGAGCTGCCGCCCCTGCTGGGCGGCCGTCTCCGCGGTGTTGCGGACGGCGGGGTTCTGCGCGAACTGCCGAGCGGACTTCTTCAGCTGCTCGTAACGCTCGCGCCCGGCCCTCGTGCCCAGTACGTAGCCCAGGGCGAGTCCGGCGACGAACGTGAGCCGGTAGCGCATGGTGGCCACCCTTCCCTTGCATTGGTCTGCTGTGCGGCATCGGCGCGGGGGAGTACGGATTGGCGGAGCACCCCCCTGCTTGCGCTAATGTATGTGTCGCAGCGAGCGCGCGCCCCCTGGGGGATACCCGGGAGGTACGTTCGAGGCGACGAGGCATTCCTCCGTAGCTCAATTGGCAGAGCAGCCGGCTGTTAACCGGCAGGTTACTGGTTCGAGTCCAGTCGGGGGAGCTCGGTCCTCCGTAGCTCAATTGGCAGAGCAGCCGGCTGTTAACCGGCAGGTTACTGGTTCGAGTCCAGTCGGGGGAGCATGCTGAACGAGGGCCCCGAAGGGGTCCTTTTTCATGTCCGCTCCATTTCCCGGGAACCACCCGGCCCGGTGCGGAGTCCTCAAGGTCAGGTAAGCCGACCATCCGAGGCAGGAGATCGTATGAGCGGCTATGCTGCGGCAGACGGGCGCGCACACTTGTACGCGACACGCCGCTATGGGGCGGTAGCTCAGCCGGTTAGAGCAGCGGACTCATAATCCGTCGGCCGTGGGTTCGAGTCCCACCCGCCCCACCGAGGCAGCTCGGAGCAGGAACGTTTTCACCTGCGGCAGAGCGTCAGCCCCTCCAGACTGGAGGGGCTTTCGTCGTCTTTGAAGATCGTTAGCTCGGCCGAAGCTCAACCGAGACGTAGACGATCACGACGGCCGGGGGTCCCCAAGCGACTCGCCGACATGCCGGCGGGACAACGCCCCAACAGTCGAACGACAGAAGGCATCCGTCCGGCGATCCGGCCCAGACATGGAGCGGCCCCGGCCGGATCGGCGTCCGGCCGGGGCCGTCGAGCGTTCAGGTGCGTGCGTGGACGATGAGGGTGCCGATGTGCCCGGGTTTCGGGGCGTCCAGCTCGGTCGCCTCGGCGGTGGCGAATCCGGCCCTGAGCAGAAGCCGCTCGCACACGGCGGGCTTGTAGCTGTATCGGTAGGTGAACGTGGCCTTCCCGGCGAAGCCGCCCTTGTACATGCCCTGGGGGCCGTAGGCGGCGGGGATGGCCGGCGGCTGGGAGAAGACGAAGACGCCGCCCGGGGCCAGGTGCTCGCGGACGAGGGGGAACAGGCGGGACGGGTCGGTGAACCAGGCCGCGCCGAAGATCGAGTACACGGCGTCGTAGCGGGCCTCGTCGGTGGCCGGCCAGTCCAGGATCTCCCCCTGCTCGATTCGCACGCCGAGCGGCGCCCACTTCTCGCCTGCGCGCTGCACCATGCGCGGCGACAGGTCGACGCCGGTGGCCTTGGTGCCCAGTTGGGCGAGATGGGCCAGGGCGCGGCCGGTGCCGATCTCCAGTACGGATTCCGGGGTGCCCAGCAGTTCGGGGCCGGGGCCGTGGCCGGCGTACTGGGTCCAGCAGAACGACGGCTCGGCGTCTGGATCGAACGCGCTCTCGGCATAGGCGTTCCAGAGTTCGGTCTCGGCCGGGATGTCGTGCGGTACGGGCACAGCGGGTTCCTCTGATCGGTGGGATGCGGGAGCCCTGGCCCTCGGGGAGCTGTGAGGGCGGGGGCGACTGTAGCGGGCTCAGTGGCTGTCGGGGACCTTGTCATCGCACGGCGAGCAGTCCGCGCCGTCGATCGCCCACAGCTCCTCGTCGACCGGCCGGCCCTGGCTCTTCAGGAAGTCGCCGGTGCGCAGGCACAGGCCGTCGCGACGCCGCTTGATGAAGGGGGCGTGGTGCTTGAACCGGCCGCCGTTGTAGAGGCGGCAGATGCCACTTCCTGTGCGTGGCTGGGTCGCAGGTGCCGACGATCTCGACCTGGCAGACGTTGAGGGTGTTCGTCTCCACCCCGCCGGCCGCGTTCACCAGCGCCCGGGAGGAGACGTCGAAGTCGACGTGCTGGTACCGGACGAGCCGCTCGGCGGTGAAGTCCGGCTTGGCGGTGAGGTCGGGTGTCACCGTGCCGCCGCTGTAGGACGGCAGCGAGGTGCCTTCCGTGGTGTGCCAGACGATGACGTTCGACTCCATGGAGGAGCCGGGGTGCTTCGAGCCGTACCAGTAGGCAGTAGATGCGCCCAGGTAACGCTGCGGGCCGGACTTGGTCATGTGGCCTCCAGACAGGACGAAGGCCCCGCATGAGCGGGGCCTCGGGTGTCTGTGGTGCTCACTGCTGCACGGTGCCGTCCAGGGCGTCGGCGACCTTCAAGGCCAGGCGCTTGCTGTCGTTGCGGGCGCCTGGTCCGTCGGTGGGCAGGCTGACCGCCCAGGTGTCGCCGGTGACCGCTACGCCGCCGAAGCTCTTGGAGAGCGGGATCCACGCAGCGAGGGCCTCGGGGTTGGGGAACATGTTGATGCCCGCGTTGCCAGGCGTCGCCTTGCCGGTCTGGTCGGCGACGGTGAAGTCGTAGGCGGTGCCGCCGACTTTGGTGATGTGGCTCTCTGCGGTCTGTTTCTGCGGCTTGGAGGCGGTGAGCCCTGCGGCTGTCAGCGCGTCAGCGATGTCCTGTGCGCTGTCGTAGTGGCGGGTGCCGGGTGGGGTGTTGGAGGCCGGTGTGCCGGCGGTGCTGGGCTTCGCGTCGGCGTGATGGTGCGGGTGTTCATGGTCCCCCAGGGTGTTCTGGTCTGAGGGGCATCATGCGCCGTGTGTGGGCAGGGTGTCGGCAGTGTGGCTGTGTTGCGATGCTGAGAACCACTGCCGGACGCTCTTGGCGTGCGACGAGTTGCATGCCCTATATGTCCGATTAGGCTGGTGGTACCGAAATGACCAGCAAAAGGCAAAGGGGTGTGGTCATGATCGGCAACTACTCGAAGCGATCCATCGTTTCAGCGTCAGCTCTGCTCCTCGCGTTCGCACCGGTTGGCCTCCAGCAGGCCGCGGCGGTCACGCCCAGCCAGACTCACGCCAGCGCGTCGGCGGCGGTCTCCAGCACGGATGATTACCGGAGGGGCTTCCAGGCGGGCTTCCGGACCGGGTATTCGGACGCCAGGGATGACTGCAAGATGGAGCGCGGTCAGCAGCACGGGCACGGGTTCAGCAGGGCGGGCGACTACACCCGCGGTTGGGCCAATGGCTACAGTGCCGGGTTTGCCAGGGCAGAAGCCCGGTACTGCTGAGCCTGTCAACACCCCGGCTACGGGCGGTGGTTCGATGCTCATCTGGTGAGTGACGCTCGCCGTTCGGGAAGTCGTTGACGATGGCGATGGTGCACCGTCGCTCGCGGCTTCCCGGGCCGTGGCAAGGGCCTGGTCGGACCAGAAAGTTTCCTGTGGCGTGCGCGTCACAGACCCTCCTCGCGGTCTTCAGCCCGCTGGATTCGGGCCAGTTCGACGTAGGCGCCGAGAACCTGGTTCGCGTACCGGGCCTGCTGCTCGCGGTCGAGTAGGGACCACATCCGCACGCCGGCCGCTTCGGGCAACCCGTCGGGGTAGCGCTGCTCGACCTGGAGGAAAGCGGCGTACAGGTCGGACTGGTGGAACCCGTGGACGACCTCCGTGAACTCCTCCCTGCGGCGCTGAACTTCGACGGGGCGCGCTCCAGCTGGTGGCCAAGCGAGAGCCATGACTCGTGCAGTGGTCGACCGGAAGAGGTGGCGCCGCAGGTGGCGTGCCACCACGCGTAGAAGATGCGGGTGATCTTCCGTCCGGCGGCCGGGCATCCGCTCGGCCGTGTCGGCGAACTGGCGGAACGTCCCGGCGACCGTGCGGGCCTGCTCGGGCGTGAAGTCCCCCTGACCGATGCACACGGGCGGGGTTGTTTCGGACAGGTGCAGGAGCCGGGCGTCAACCACGTCCTCGCCCTGCGGGCTGAGGATCTTCACGTCCGCGCCCGGCGGGTCTCGGTGCGTGCGTACGTCGTGCAGGCGCGCGGGTACCAGCACCCGCTTCCGGGGCATCCCTGACGATGTCGCAGACGCGGTCGCCGTTCGGCTCGAACGGTCCCGGATCAGCCAGGTGAGCCGGGCCGCCGGTTCTCCATGGTCATCGAAGAGCCGGTGCTCTCCTGCCAGTTGGGTGACGCAGCCGTGATGGCCGCTCAACTCGGATACCCCCTCGCTGCGGAGCATGGTCGTGTACGGGCAGAGGCGCATGGGCCCTCATTCTCAAGGTGGTTGAAGCCCTGGCCTGACCGCTGAGGGTGCGAAAGGTGCCGAGGGGTGGGTGTGTCCCTCCCATGGCGCCGGAGCGCTGTCGCCCGGCGCCGGGGCGCCGTTGGCGTGGCGCGGTATTCCGGGTCGGCGGGCTTCAGCAGGGGTCGGGCGGGGCAGGACGATCAGGACGAGGCACTGGGAAGCATGAGGAGGGCGCCATGGAACGCCGGATCCGTGTTCGTGTCAGCCGCCGGCCCGCCGCCCCCCGCGGCCAGGAGATCGACCGCAGGACTCCTTCGGGGCGGATCCTGCCGTACTGAGCGGATCCTGCCGTACTGAGCGGGACGGCGTGGCCCGGCGCTTCACAGCGCCGACTGCCAGGTCTCCGTCGTGCCCGTGGGGCCGTCCGGTGTCCCTCCGGCCGTCTTCTCTCCGTCGTCGCGGACGGTCAGCCGTACCGCGGCACGGCCGTCCGGGCGGGTCGCCCGTGCGTCCACCGTGACCTCGATGCGGGAGACGCCACGGCGCCCTGACGCGGCGGTGAGGGCGCGGCGCAGGGCGGTGAGCAGGCGCTCGGCCACCTGGTCGGGGACGCGGGTCTCGACGGCGCCGACGAAGTGCGTGGAGGGCGGGAAGCCGAGCAGCGCGGCGGCGCCCGCCGTCTCCCTGAGCACCTTCCCACGGAAGGTGACCGGGGCCTCGGACGGCGGCTGTTGGAGGGTGAAGATGGCGGTACGGACCTCCTGGACGGTCGACTGTAGTTCGTCCACGGCCCGGCCCAGCGTCTCGTGCACCCCGTCGTCCGGGTCGGCCCTGCGCCGCGTGGACTCCAGCATCAGGCCCGTGGCGAACAGCCGTTGGACGACCAGGTCGTGCAGGTCACGGGCGATCCGGTCGCGGTCCTCGTAGACCGCGAGGCGCTCCCGGCCGTGCTGTGCGTCGGCCAGCACCAGGGCGAGGGCCGCATGGGCGGCGAACTGGGTGGCCAGCAGCCGTTCCACGGGCGTGTAGGCGCGGTCGCCGCGGCGGCGCGGGAGGGCGAGCGTGCCGATCAGCCGCCCCTCCGCCTGGAGCGGCAGCATCATGCTCGGTCCGAACCGGTGCCGCACATGCGTGGTCATCCGCGGGTCCGTCGCCGAGTCCTCGATGAACACCGGTTCCCCGCCGAGCAGTTGGTCCAGGACGGCGCTGCCCGGTTCGATGGTCGTGCCGACGATGCCCGCGGGGTCGTCGTGGGTGGCGGCCGCCACGATCTCCATGCCGCCCTCCGGGGTCGGCTGGAGGACCACCCCGGCCGAGGCGTCGGCCAGCAGCCGGGCCCGCTCGGCGACCGTCATCAGCGCATCGCCCGCGCTCCGGCCGGTGAGCAGCGCCGTGGTGACGGCCGCCGCGCCCTCGATCCAGCGCTCACGCTGCCGGGCCGCCTCGTACAGGCGGGCGTTGCCGATGGCGATGCCCGCCTGGACGGCCAGTACCCGCAGCACCTGTTCGTCCTGCGCGGTGAACGGGCCGCCGCCGCGCTTGCCGGCGAGATGGAGCCGCCCGAAGTCCTCACCGTGCACCAGGATCGGCACATGGAGGGCGCCGGTCCGCTGCCGGTCCGGCACCGGCCGGTCCGTCGTACGGATCGGAGCGAGCCCGTCCTGGCCGGGGTCGGTCGTGTCCAGGGCGGCGTACCGGGCGCCGGTCAGCTCGGCGGCGCCGTCCACGATGCGCTGGAGGGTGCCGGGCAGCTCCAGCTCGGAGCCGACCCCGAGGACGGTCTCCAGCAGGGACGGCAGGCGGGGCAGGGGATCGTCGGTCATCGGGCCGCGGCACGGTTCCGGCTCAGGCGGCCAGCGGGTCCAGGACCAGCGGCTCGATCTTGCCCTCCAGCATCGCGCCGAGGCCCTGGACGGCGCACACGTCGGGCCGTTCGGCGATGTTCACCGGCATCCCGGTCGCCTCCCGCAGCATCTGGTCGAGGCCGGGCAGCAGCGCGGAGCCGCCGACCATCACGATCCCGACGTCGGCGAGGTCGGCGACCAGGTCGGGCGGACAGTCCCGCAGCACCTTGCCGATGCCGTCGAGCACGGCCGTGAGCGGGGTCTGGATGGCGCCGCGCACTGCGGCTGTGTCGACCCGCACGCTGCGCGCGAGACCGGTGGCCACGTCCCGGCCGTGGATCTCGGTGGACGCCGGGCCGTGCGAGGTCAGGCCGTTGCCGGACAGGGCCAGTTGCAGGGGCCGTACGGACTGGCTGGGCAGTATCAGCTCATGCTCGTGCCGCAGCAGCTGCACGATCGCGTGGTCGACGGCCTCCCCGCCCACCGGGATCCGTTCGGCGGTGACGATCGAGCCGAGCGAGAGCACCGCGACCTGGGTGGCGGCGGCCCCGCACACGACGATCATCGTGCCCTGTGCGCGTTCCACCGGCAGACCGCAGCCGACGGCGGCGGCGATCAGCGTGTCCACGAGTTCGACGCGCCGGGCGCCGAGACCGGCGAGCGTCTCGATCGTCGCCCGCTGGGCCAGCGGATCGGCGTCGTGCGGGGTGCAGGCCGCGGCGCGCAGCCATGTCTTGCGGCGCAGCGCGCGGCGGATCTTGTCGCCGAGGAGATGGCGCAGCATCCGCTGGGCCATCTCGATGTCGACGACGGTGCCGCCGGAGACCGGCCGTACGACCCGGATGTAACCGGGGGTGCGTCCCGTCATCTTCTCCGCCAGCTCGCCCACCGCGATGAGCGCGCCGGTGCGGGTGTTCACGGCGGCGGCGGAGGGCTGGTCCACGACGAGGCCGACGCCCCTCACATAGACGCGGGTGCGGGCCGCGCCCAGATCGACGGCGAAGTGGCAGCGGCGCAACTGCTCCAGGCTGACGGTCACGGCAGATCCTCCCGAGTGCGCGGGCCGTGGAGGTGCCGCCGGATGGTGGACCTCTTACGTATCCTCTGCGCGCGACACGGACGGCGCCTTCTGGAGAGGGCCGTGCGGGGGGCCGCCGAATGGGGGGTTCGGCGCGTGGGCCTTGCGCTCCGGGTGCCGGTGCCTTTACTCCGGCTACTCCGGCGGGGTGATCGTTGGATGTCTCTGGCGGGTGACGCTCGCGGTCGGCGGTTCCGCCCATCGAGCGGTTCCGGGCCGGGGGCGGTCCGCCGTGTTGCGCGTGCCGCGGGGCGCCTTCGACCGCCATGGCCGTACGTTCGCTCCCCGGGGTCGGCTCCCGCAGGGGTCGGCTTGTGTTGTGTGTCGGTCAGGAGTCGCCCAGGGCACGCTTCATGATCTTGCCCATGTCGTTGCGGGGCAGCGCCGCCAGGTGGCGGACGACGCGCGGGCGCTTGTGCGGGGCCAGGCGGCGGGCCACGTGGTCGGCCAACTCCTCGGTTCCGGGCGGGGACTGGGCATCCGCGGGTACGATCCACGCCACGATCCGCTCGCCCAGGTCGGCGTCCGGCTCTCCGGTGACGGCCGCCTCGCGCACCCCCGGATGCTCCAGCAGCGCGTTCTCGATCTCCCCGGCGCCGATCTTGTAACCCCCGCTCTTGATCAGGTCGGTGGCCTTCCGGCCGACGATGCGGATATAGCCGTCGGCCTCGCGCACCGCCATGTCACCGGTGCGGAACCAGCCGTCCGCGGTGAAGGCGGCGGCGGTGGCGTCGGGCCGGTTGAGGTACTCGGTGAACAGGTTCGGGCCGCGCACCTGGATCTCGCCGACGGTCTCCCCGTCGTACGCCGCGAGGACCGTGCCGTCCTCCTCCACCAGCCGTAGCTCCACGCCCGGCAGCGGCACCCCGACGGTGCCCGCGCGGGGCTCCCCGTCGGCCCGCACGCTCGTGTTCATCAGCGTCTCCGTCATGCCGTACCGCTCGATCACCCGCTGCCCGGTCGCGGCCGTGATCCGTTCGTGGTCGTGCACCGGCAGCGCGGCCGAGCCGGAGACCAGCAGCCGTGCCCGGCCCAGCGCCTTGGCCAGCCCGGGGTCCTCGGGCAGCGCCTCGGCGACGCGGTGGTACATGGTCGGCACCCCGAAGAGCATGGTTGCGCCGTCGTTCAGCTCCCGGGCAACGCCCTGGGTGTCGAACCGCCCCAGATGTCGCACCGAGCCGCCGCGCCGCAGCGGACCGAGGACGCCGAGGACCAGGCCGTGCACATGGAACAGCGGCAGCCCGTGCACCAGCACGTCGTCCGCGGTCCACTGCCAGGCGTCGGCCAGCGCGTCCAGGGTGGCGGCGACCGCGCGGCGGGGCAGCACCGCGCCCTTGGGCGGGCCGGTGGTGCCGGAGGTGTAGACGACCAGCGCGGGGTCGGCGTCCGCCGGGCGGTGCTCCGGGACGTCCCCGTCGCCGTGCGCGTCCACGTCGACCCGCGCCAGGCCCTCCAGCGGCGCCGGGAGCCGGGCGCCGGGCGCGGCCAGCACCAGGGAGGGCGAGCTGTCGGAGAGGATATGGGAGAGTTCGCCCTCCCCGGACTTCGGGTTGAGCGGCACGGCGGCCACCCCGGCGAGCAGCGCGCCCACCACCCCGACGGCCGTCTCCAGCTCCGGCGTCGCCCACACGGCCACCCGGCCTGCGCCGCGGACCCCGGCGGCCACGGCGCCCGCGGCGGCGCCCAGTTCCGCGTACGTCAGCGACCGCTCGCCGAACCGCAGGGCGACGCGCTCACCCGGACGGCCCGCCAGGGCCGGAAAGAGAAGGGACACGCGGCGCACTCCTTACCCGTCGGGGAGCACCGGCACAGCGCTCCGCACGCTCCTGTGGTATCGACTGGTATCGACGGTAGAGGATCAAGCCGCCCTCGGGCAGGTCCGTGCTCTCCAAGAACGTCAGCACCGCCACCGCGGCGTTGCTCGCGAGCGCCCCGGCGGGCCCGTATCCGTCGGCCCCGGCGGGCTCGTACCCGTCCGCCACGGCGGGCTCGTACCTGTCGGCCCCGGCAGGCCGGAGAGGGCGGAGTGACGCGGTTCCGGCAGGGACCGACCGCGCGGGGCGCAGCGGGTCCAGCTCGTCGTAGGGCCGCAGCGCCTTCGGCGAGAGCCAGCCCGCCTCCCTTTGCGAAGGCCCCGATCGTCAGCGTCTCCATGCCCCACCCCCGGTGCCGCTCTCCTCGGTTCCCGGCACCGATGCTGCGGCTTCACCAAGCCAAGGCTGAAGGTCGAGCCGGTTGCCGCGGTCGCCGTTGCGGTGGTTAACCTGCGGTCCGATCATCCGCCGATCCCCTACGCCGAGGGAGCCCGCCGTGCCCCGCATCGCACTCGTCACCTACGACCCGGGAACCGAGCCGAACCGGGACCGTGACCTGCCGGTCCTGGTCGAGGCCCTGACGGACGCCGGGGCCGAGGCCGTCGCCGTGCACTGGGACGACCCGGGCGTCGACTGGAGCGGGTTCGACCTCGTCGTCATCCGGTCCACCTGGGACTACAGCCGACGGGCCGAGGAGTTCGTGGCGTGGGCCGAGCGGGCCGGGAAGGCGACGCGGCTGGCCAATCCGGCCGCCGTCGTGCGCTGGAACACCGACAAGCGGTACCTCGGGGACCTCGCCGCGGCCGGTGTGCCCGTCGTGCCGACCCGTTACGTCGCGCCCGGGGAGCGGGCCGGACTCCCGGACGACCACGAGTTCGTCGTCAAGCCCACCTTCGGCGCGGGCGCCCGGTACGCCGCGCGCTACGCACCCGGCGAGCGCGCGGCGGCGCTGCGGCAGCTGGCCCGGATGCACGAGGAGGGGCTGACCGCGATGGTGCAGCCCTACGTCCGCGGTGTCGACGTCGGCGGTGAGCGGGCCGTGCAGTTCTTCGGCGGCCGGCTGCTGCACGCCAGCCGCAAGCGGGCCGTCCTGTCGCCCGGTACGGCGTACGACGCGGAGAAGGTGGCCCACCCCGGCCTGGTGCCGTGGACGCCGTCGTCGGCCGAACTCGCCGTCGCCGAGCGGGCCTTGGCCGCCGTACCGGACGCGCCCGAGCTGCTGTACGCGCGCGTGGACCTGGTCGACGGCGAGGACGGGACACCCCAGGTGATGGAACTGGAACTGATCGAGCCGAACCTCTTTCTGTTCCTGCACCCGGGATCGCTCCCGACGGTGACGACATCGATCCTGAAGGCATCCGGCAACTGACTACAGCCGACCGATCCTGAGCCGACCGATCCTGAGCCGACCGATCCTGCGGCGCCCCAAAGGGGCGCGGGGAACCGCGCGTTCAGCCAGAACTCAGCCACAACTCAGCAGCAGACGAAGGACGGCCCGTCACGGCCCCACGACGGCGGTCCGTTGCAGCAGCCCCCAAGTGAACTCGGCAACGACCTCGCGCCGTGCGCCGCTCGCGTCGGGGGCCGTGAAGGCGAGGCCCCACCGGGTGGGGGCCGTGCCCTCCAGCGGGCGGGCGGGGGCGAAGGCGCGGGCCGCCTCGTCGACCGTGCACGACCAGGGGGTGAGGTCGTCGAGGCCGACGAGGCGCGGGGCGGGGGCGCCCGGCGCGCGGACGAGCCACTCGTTCCAGATCGCGCCCGTGGCGGCGACCAGCACCTCGAAGCGCAGGTCGGGCCAGAGCGGTACGGGCCACAGCCACACCGCGCACTCCAGGTCGCCGATGGTGCGCTTGCCCTCCGACTCGGGCGCGCCGAGCACCGAGCGGTATCGGGAGGCCGCCAGGCGCGGTCTGGGGGAGCGGACCATCGCCTGCCAGCGCTTGTTGGCCTCACGCATGTCCGCGATCGACACCCCCAGTTCGCGCCGGGCGTCCTCGACCAGGTCCGGGTTGTGGTCGGCCATGCGGCGCAGCAGCACCAGCTGGAAGTCGAGCGGGGTGAAGGGGGCGGCGGGGCGCTTGGCGGAGGACGGCATACGCACCATCGTCGCCCACCGGTGCCGTAGGCACCGCTCCCGTACCTACCGGTCCCGTACCCATGGGCCCCGTTCCCACTGGCCCCGCACCTACCGGCCCGTACCGACCAGCCCCGTTCCCATCGGCCCCGTACTCATGGGCCCCGTACCGACCAGCCCCGAACCCGCCCATTGCCGGGGCAATCCTGCATCACTAGCCTATGTTCGCCATGCCGATCGCCTGTTGAAATCTCGAACATAGGCGCTGATCAAGGGAGGAGGCCGGAGATGGGACGCCTCGTACCCGCCGTGACCCGGGCTCTCGACATTCTTGAGCTCTTCCTCGACGGGGACGGAACGCTCTCCGCCCCCGACATCGTGCGCAAGCTCCACCTGCCGCGCACCACCGTGCACGAGCTGGTCACCACGCTCACCGCCCGCCAGTACATCGTGCCCGTACCGGGACAGCCCGGACGGTACCGGCTCGGAGTGCGTCCGTACCAGCTCGGCAGCCGCTACGCCGAGCAGCTCGACCTCGCCGCCGAGGGCCAGCAGGTCGCCCGCTCGGTCGCCGAGACCTGCGACGAGACCGTGCACGTGGCCATCCTGGACGGCACGGACGTCATCTACATCGCCAAGGTCGACTCCACGCACGCGGTGCGCATGGTGTCCGCGGCCGGCCGCAGGCTGCCCGCCCACTGCACCTCGGTCGGCAAGATGCTGCTGGCCTCGCTGCCCGAGCCGGAGCTGGCCGCGCGCATCCCGGACGGCGCCGAGCTGGCCGCCATGACCCCGAACAGCATCACCGACCCCGGCGCGCTGCGCGAGGCACTGGCGGGGATCCGGGAACGCGGTATCGCGGTGGAGAGCCGTGAGTCCAACCCGGACGTCAGCTGCGTCGCGGCCCCGGTCCGCGACCGCTCCGGCCAGGTGGTCGCCGCGCTGTCCATCTCCGTGCCCATGATCCGCTGGAGCGACGAGCGCCTGGCCGAGCTGGCGCACCTGGCCGCCAAGGGCGCGGCCGAGCTGTCGGAGCGCCTGGGCCACCGGAGCGTGGCATGACGGCGTACGAGGTGGCGGTGCGGGCCGAGGCGGCGCTCGGCGAGGGACCGACGTGGGACCCGGCGACGGGCCGGCTGATCTGGATCGACATCCTCGGCATGCGGATCCACACCTACGATCCCGCTGCGGGCCGGCGCACGGTCCGTACGACCGAGCAGCACATCGGCGCCGTGAAGCCGCGCACGGGCGGCGGTCTGGTGCTGAACCTCCGCGACGGGATCGGCCTGCTGGACCCGGACGGTACCTTCCGCTGGCTGCACCACGAGCCGGTGCCCGGCCGCCGTGCGAACGACGCCGCCGTCGCGCCCGACGGCGCGCTGTGGGCGGGCACGATGCGCTACGACGAGACGGCGGGCGGTGGCACGCTGTCCCGGGTCACCGGCGCCGGTGAGGTCCGTACGGTCCTGCCGTCCGTCGCGGTGAGCAACGGCACGGGCTGGAGCCCCGACGGGCGCCTGATGTACTACGTCGACAGCCCCACGCGCCGGATCGACGTCTTCGACTTCGACGGCGAACAGGCCCTGAACCGGCGCCCGTTGGCCGAGATCGAGGAGGGCGCCGGCTTCCCCGACGGCCTCACGGTCGACGCCGACGGCGGTGTCTGGGTGGCGCTGTGGGACGGGGCGGCGGTACGCCGCTACACGCCCGACGGGGCCCTGGACCGCGTACTCACCGTGCCCGTGGCACGCCCGACGGCGTGCGCCTTCGGCGGCGCGGACCTGACGGACCTGTACATCACCACGGCCCGCACCGGCCTGGACCGACCGCACCCGCTGTCAGGTTCGCTGCTGGTGGCCCCGTCCGCAGGCAGGGGCTTGCCTCAGCCACCTTTCGCCGGTTAGCGCCCACGCCGACCAGGGCAGCGCCCCAAAGGGGCGCGGGGCTGTATCAATTTGCGGCTCCGCCGCGATGGGGGTCCCCCCTGTTCGAGCGAAGCCGAGAACTTGGGGGAGCGAGCAACCACGACGCAAGCCGCAGACGACCGACAACACAACACAGCCCACTCAGCGAAGGCCGACGGCTTTCAACTCCTCCGCTGTCAGAGGCGGTCCGCCCAACGCCGGTTTGAGCGGACCCACCGCGGCAGCGAGCAGCACGCTCGGCGCCAGCAGCACCGCCGCGCCGCGCTCCAGCGACGTCACGTCCGTCACCCGGCGGGCGATGCGCCCGTTGCCGGTCGCCGTGTGCATCAGCCGTCCCACATAGGCCGCCGTGATCCGCTCCCGCAGCGTCGGCCCGGTCTCGGTCGCCCCCGGGTAGAAGACGTCCGACCCGGTCGACAGGTCCCAGGCCGCCCGCACCGGTCGGCTCACCGCCCGCTGGATCCGCCGGGCGAGTCCGGGCGTGCCAAGGCCCTGACGGGACATCACCTCCCGCAGGGCGAGCGCCCCTTGGGCGGCCACCGACATACCGTGCCCGTACACCGGGTTGAGTGCGCAGACCGCGTCGCCGAGCACCACGAAGTTCTCCGGCCAGAGAGGCATCCGCTCGAAGAAGTGACGGCGGTTGGCCGTGGTCCTGGTGAACGCGACCTCCTTGCCCAGTGGTTCGGCCCGTGCCAGCAGTTCGGCGATGACCGGGTGCCGCAGCTCCGTACGGGCGTACCGGAGGAAGTCGGCGGCGTCGGCGGTCGGTTCCTGGCCCCGGCAGCCATGGAGGGTGACCATCCACTTGCCGTCCTCGATCGGCATCAGGACGCCGCCCCGTCCGAGCCGCCGATCCCGTGGATCCGCCTGCACGTTGACGATCGGGAACCCGTTCCGCGCCTGTCGCGGCGCCCGGAACAGGCGGGTCGCGTACGCCAGTCCGGGGTTGACCTCGCGCCGCTCGGGGGCGGGCAGCCCGAGAGAGGCCAGCCACTGCGGGGCGCGGGACCCGCGTCCGGTGGCGTCGACGACGAGGCCGGCCGGCAGCGTGCGCTCGGCTCCGTCCCGGTCCCGGATCAGCACCCCGGTGACGGCCGTGTCCGTGCCCACCGGCCCCAACGCCTCGGCCCGCTCGACCAGTTCGATCCGCGGGTCGGCGAGGATCCGCGCGCGCACCACCCAGTCCAGCAGATCCCGGCCGGCGGGCAGCAGGAACGCCGACTGGCTCCAGCGCCGGAACCAGCCGTGCGGCGACAGCACCACCATGTCCGTGGTCACCGGCAGCCGGGTCACCCCGGCCGCCCGCAGCCGTTCGGTGGCGCCCGGCACCAGCCGCTCCAGCGCCCGGGCCCCGCCCGACCACAGCTGGTGCACATGCCGGGCCTGCGGCAGCCCCGTACGCGGTTCGGGCCCGGCGGGCAGCGCGTCCCGCTCGACCACCACGACCCGGTCGGCGAACGAGGTCAGCGCCCGGGCGGCGAGCAGACCGGCGAGGGAGCCGCCGAGGACGACGGCGACGGTGCTGCGGTCATTCATGCGCGGGGACGCTCTCTGCTGGGGCGGAGGCACGCGCGCGCACCGCCTCGATCTCGTCGGGGTGGCGAAGGGCACGGGAGATGGCCCCGATCTCCTGGAGCAGGTGGGTGGTGTCGGGCCCGGTGGTCGTGTCGTACGGTTCGGGCGTGCGAGCGCGCGCCACGGCGTCCAGGATGCTCACCGCCGAGGCCAGCGCCCTCGCCCGGTCCGGTGGGTTGCCCAGCTCCAGCGCGGCCTGGTGGGCCCGTGCGCCCAGGTCCACGTCGATGCGCCGGGACAGGTGCAGCAGCACGTCCCAGATGAAGGTCTCCCGGCGGGTCAGCCGCAGTTCGGGCGTGGCGCGCAGCACGAAGCGCACGCCGCCGCCGCTGACGGTCCGCATCAGCTGGTACAGCGGACGCAGCCGATGGTGGGCGAGCCGGACCCGCCAGCGGTCGTGCAGGTACTGGCCGGCGTGCGGCAGGATGAAGCCGACCGCGATCAGGATGGCGGACAGGGCGGCGACGGGCGGCGCCAGGCCGGTGCTCAGCCAGTCCAGGTCGCCCCCGGACCAGCGGGCCGCGACGGCGGTCAGCTTGGACGCGTCGAAGATCAGGTTCAGTACGTAGCCGGCGCCCAGCAGCTTCAGTCCCCAGCGCAGCCAGGCGTCCAGGCCCTCGGTGCGCACCCAGTTCCAGATCAGCCTGGACGTGATCAGGCACGCCACGAAGTGCGCGATGAGGTAGAGCAGGATCTCCTCGCGCATGAAGGGGGTGGTGGCGTAGTACGTGTCCAGGTCGCGCAGCCGCTCCACGGGCGCGTCGGCCAGCGCGAAAAGCACCCACAGGGCCACGATCACCCCGGAGTAGCCATGGATCACCCAGCGCATCGCGCAGCGCGTGGCGGCCGAGCGTTCCGACAGGCCGTTGCGCCAGACGATGATCAGTAGCAGACAGGAGCCGCAGAACGCGGTGAGCAGCGAATAGCACCAGGGCGCCGAGATGTTCGGCACGCCGGTGACCCGGTTGGTCCAGGCGATCGTGGACGGCGTCACGAACACGAACACCGCGCAGGCGAGCAGCAGCAGACCGCCGACCGCGCGCAGCAGCGGGTCCCGCCACAGCCGGATGATCGTGGGCAGTTTGATCAGCAGGGCGGCGGTCAGTACCGCGGTGGGGATCCAGAAGGAGATGTAGAACTCGCCCAGGAGTCCCGAGGGGTTCAGCGCCAGCGGGGTCACCGGGGTCACCGGGGCGCTCCGCGGCGGCCGCGGTAGCCCAGGGACCGCTGGAGCGGGTCCGGGGGAGCGTCGGCCCCGGCGACACAGGGGCGGCACAGGGTGGCCAGACGGTGACCGAAGTCGTCGGCCTCGGCCTCTTCGGCCTCCCGGGAGCCGTTGCGCGCGGCCACCGTCAGGGCCGCGGCGCGCAGGCCGGGCGTCTCGGCCAG
>NZ_JBSGBN010000103.1:0-33639 GCF_053601275.1 Streptomyces sp. NPDC004752
GCCACCGGCGCGGGCGCCGGGGCCGGGCACTGAGCCCGAGTCAAGTCCGGGTCCTCGACCTGGGCCGGCCCCTGGGCCAGGCCCTGAACCTGGGCCGGATCCTGCGTCTGGGCGTGAGCCGAGGAGCCGTTGGCCGCGGGAAGACCCGCCGGGGCGCCCGCCGATCCGTGCGCTGCCGCGCCGTGCACCGCCGCGCCGTGCGCTACCGCATCGTGCGTCGCGGTCCCGACGGGCCTCGGCCGTACCCGGCGTCGGCGTGCCGGAGGCGCCCCCGTGCCGTAGCCGACCAGCACGTTGCCCGAGCCCTCGGGCTCGTCAGCGGAGGAGTCCGGCCCCACCGCGACCGTCAGCAGCGGTGCCCCCACGGGCAGTTCGGTGCCCTCCTCGCCGAAGCGGGCGGTCACCACGCCGCCGTACGGGCACGGCACCTCGACCACCGCCTTGGCCGTCTCGACCTCGACGACCGGCTGGTCGACGGCGACCACGTCGCCGACCTCGACCAGCCAGCGGACGATCTCCGCCTCGGTCAGCCCCTCCCCGAGGTCGGGGAGCTTGAACTCCAGCACCTGTGCCATCAGCCCTCGGCCTCCCGCTGCAGCCGCGCCACCGCGTCCAGGATCCGGTCGACACCGGGCAGGTGGTACCGCTCCAGCATCGGCGGCGGATACGGGATGTCGAACCCGGCCACGCGCAGCACCGGCGCCTCCAGATGGTGGAAGCACCGCTCCGTGACGCGCGCCGCGATCTCCCCGCCCGGTCCGCCGTACCCGCCCGACTCGTGCACGACGACCGCGCGCCCGGTCCGCCGGACCGACGCGCAGACCGTCTCGTCGTCGAACGGCACCAGGGAGCGCAGGTCGACGACTTCGAGGTCCCAGCCCTCCGCCCGCGCCGCCTCGGCGGCCTCCAGACAGACCGGCACGGACGGCCCGTACGTGATGAGCGTGGCGCTCCGGCCCGAGCGCCGCACCACCGCGCGGCCGATCGGTTCAACGGCCGGGGGGTCCTCGGAGTTCCAGGTGTCCTTCGACCAGTACAGCCGCTTGGGTTCGAGGAAGACGACCGGGTCGTCGGAGGCGATGGCGGCGCGCAGCAGACCGTAGGCGTCGGCGACGGTCGCGGGCGTGACCACATGGAGCCCCGGAGTCGCCATGTAGTACGCCTCGGAGGAGTCGCTGTGGTGCTCGACGCCGCCGATGCCGCCGCCGAAGGGGATGCGGACCGTGATCGGCAGGGGCATCGCCCCGCGGGTGCGGTTGCGCATCCGGGCCACATGGCTGACGAACTGCTCGAATGCCGGGTAGGCGAACGCGTCGAACTGCATCTCCACGACCGGGCGCAGCCCGTACATCGCCATGCCGACGGCCGCGCCGAGGATGCCGGCCTCGGCCAGCGGGGTGTCCGCGCAGCGGTCGTCACCGAACTCCCGGGCGAGCCCGTCGGTGACCCGGAAGACGCCGCCGAGCGTGCCGACATCCTCGCCCATGACGTGTACCGACGGGTCGGCAGCCAGCGCGTCGCGCAACGCGCGCGTGAGGGCCTGCGCCATGGTGGCGGGCTTGACGGCGACGGTGGTCATCGGTCACCGCCCTCCCGCTCGGCCGCCAGCTCGGCCCGCAACAGGGTCTGCTGTTCGCGCAGTTGCGGGGTGGGTTCGGCGTAGACATGGGCGAACAGGTCCATGGGGTCGAGTTCGGCGTCCCGGTTCAGGCGGTCGCGCAGCTGCGCCGCCATCGTCTCGGCGTCCTTGCGGGCGGCCGTGACCCCGTCCTCGTCGAGCAGTCCGCGGCCGGTCAGCTCCCGCTCCAGCAGCAGCACGGGGTCGTGCTCGCGCCACGCCTCGATGTCGGCGTCGGAGCGGTAGCGGGTCGCGTCGTCGGCGTTGGTGTGGGCGTCCATGCGATAGGTGACCGCCTCGACGAGCGTCGGGCCGCCACCCTCGCGCGCGTGCCGTACGGCGTCGGTGAGGACCTCGTGCAGGGCGGCGGCGTCGTTGCCGTCGACCAGCCGGCCCGGCATGCCGTAGCCGACAGCCTTGTGGGCCAGGGAGGGGGCGGCGGTCTGCTTGGCGAGCGGGACGGAGATCGCGAAGCCGTTGTTCTGGACCAGGAAGACGACCGGTGCCTGCCAGACGGCGGCGAAGTTCAGAGCCTCGTGAAAGTCGCCCTCGCTGGTGCCGCCGTCGCCGACCATGGCGAGCGCGACCACATCGTCGCCCTTGAGGCGGGCGGCGTGGGCGAGGCCGACGGCGTGCGGGAGCTGGGTGGCGAGCGGGGTGCTCAGCGGGGCCACGCGGTGCGCGTACGGGTCGTAGCCGGTGTGCCAGTCACCGCGCAGCAGGGTGAGGGCCTCGACGGGGTCCACGCCGCGGGCGACGACGGCGAGGGTGTCGCGGTAGCTGGGGAAGAGCCAGTCACGGTCTTCGAGGACCAGCGCGGCGGCGACCTCGCATGCCTCCTGGCCGGTGCTGGAGGGGTAGACCGCGAGTCGGCCCTGCTTGGTGAGGGCGGTGGCCTGTGTGTTGTAGCGGCGGCCGCGCACCGACTGGGCGTACAGCCGCAGGAGCAGTTCGGGGTCGGCCCTCGTGGCCGCCTCGGTGCCCAGAACGCGATAGGGCTCGGTGTCGGGCAGCAGCGGTGCGGGGTCCATACGGGGCTGCCAGGCGGGCGGCGGCGATGGCCGGTACGCGCCCCGCTGCTCCATGACCGTCATGAGGGCACCTCCTGGTGGAAGCGGCTACGGAAGGCGCGTCGCCTGCGACCCACCTCACCTACCGATTGTTCGGTCGTCGGCACAGTTTGGCTACAGGGCCCTCCAGGCTGTGGACAAACGGTTCTCCACACCGTCAAATGAACGCAGTACGTCCATGGTAGGGAGGCAGGAGGACATGGCACCTGAACAAATGGCCGAAGGTCCGGAGGCCGATGCCGTACTGCCGCCCCCGCGCCCGCTGGACGCCATTGATCAGGATGTCCTGCAGATCCTCCAGGCGGACGGCCGCGCGTCCATACGATCCGTCGCCGAGCGGGTCCACGTCTCCCGCGCCAACGCCTACGCCCGCGTCAACCGCCTCGTCGAGGACGGCGTCATCCGCGGTTTCGGGGCCCGCGTCGACCACGAACGCGCGGGTCACGGCACTTCGGCGTACGTCACTCTGAAGATCGTGCAGAACTCCTGGCGCACGGTGCGCGAGCGGCTGCGGGAGCTGCCCGGCGCCACCCACATCGCGCTGGTGGGCGGCGACTTCGACGTGCTGCTCCTGGTGCACACGCCGGACAACAGGGCGCTGCGCGAGCTGGTGCTCACCCGGCTCCAGGCGATCCCGGAGGTGCTCAGCACGCGCACCCTGCTGGTGTTCGAGGAGGAGGACCTGGAGCCGAACGGCTGACGTCAGCCCCGGCGCAGCCCGGAGAACACCAGGCGCACCACCGCGTCGGCCACCTCGCGCTCGGTGGTGCCGTGCCCGTCGGGCCGGTACCACTCCACGATCGAGTTGATCATCCCGAAGACCAGCCGGGTCGCGAGCCGCACCTCCACGTCCTCGCGCACATCACCGTCGGCGGCGGCGTCCTTCAGCAGCTCGGCCACCCGGTGGTCGAAGTCGCGGCGCCGCTCCAGGGCCCAGCGCTCGGTGGCGGTGTTGCCGCGCACGCGCAGCAGCAGCGTCACATAGGGCAGCTCGGCTATGAGGACCTCGACCATGCGCCGCACGACGTGCTCCAGGCGGTCCGCGGACCGCCCCGCGCGCGCGTGCTCCTCGTCGAGGATGCCGAAGAGCCCGTCCAGCGCCCGGCTGACCGCGCGGCGCAGCAGCTCCTCCTTGCCGGCGACATGATGGTAGATCGACGACTTGGAGATGCCGGCGGCCTTGGACAGATGCTCCATCGACGTGCCGTCGTAGCCGCGCTCGTTGAACACCTGGACGGCCACCGAGAGCAGCGTCTCGGGGGTGTATGTGTCGCGCCTGGCGGTGGTCATGAGGTGCGGCCCTCCCGCTTGTCGGTGGCGTACGCATGGCGGTAGAGCGCGAGGGACGGCGCGTAGCGGCCGCAGGGGTCGCGCAGATGCAGGTCGTCCAGGAGGTCGTAGGCCCAGCTGCGGCCGAGCCTGCGGCTCCATTCGAAGGGGCCGAGCGGGTAGTTGACGCCCAGGCGCATCGCGGTGTCGATGTCCTCCTCGGTGGCGACGCCCTTGGCCACGGCGTCGTGCGCCAGGTCGATGATCCGGGCCACCGCGCGGGCGACGATCATGCCCGGCACATCACCGATGACGCTGACGTCCTTGCCGAGCGCCTGGAAGAGGCCGATGGCCTCGGCGAGGGTCTGCGGGGAGGTGTCCCGGGAGGCGGACAGGGCAATGCGGGTGGCGCCGCGGTAGTCGAGCGCGAGATCGAAGTAGACGACGTCGCGGAACTCCACCGAGGTCTGCCCGTCGGCGAGGGCCAGCTGGCCGCCGCCGGGCAGCACCAGTCGGCTGCCGTGGTCCTCTTCCTCCTGGCGGACCTGGATGCCCGCCTCACGGATCAGCGCGAGCAGTTCGGCCGCCGGGCCCAGGTCGCCCTCGGCGACGACGTACACGGGCGCCTGCCGCGGCTCGGCGGTGTGCGGCTCGGAGCGCTCGGCGTCCTCGGCGTAGTCGTACCAGCCGTGCCCCGACTTGCGGCCGAGCCGGCCGGACTCGACAAGCCGACGCTGGGCCAGCGAGGGCGTGAAGCGCACGTCCTGGAAGAACGACTGCCACACGGAGTGCGTGACGGACTCGTTGACATCCTGGCCGATGAGGTCGGTCAGTTCGAAGGCGCCCATCCGGAAGCCACCGCACTCGCGCAGGACGGCGTCGATGGTGGCCGGGTCGGCGGCCTGTGCCTCGTAGACCGCGAGCGCCTCGGCGTAGAAGGGCCGGGCTATCCGGTTCACGATGAAGCCCGGGGTGTCCGCGCAGGCCACGGGAGTCTTGCCCCAGGCGCGGGCGGTCTCGTACGCGCGCGTGGCCGAGGTGACGTCGGTGGCGAACCCGGAGACGACCTCGACCAGCGGCAGCAGCGGGGCCGGATTGAAGAAGTGCAGGCCCACGAGGCGTTCCGGGCTGCGCAGGGCACCGGCGACGGCCGTCACCGACAAGGACGAGGTGTTGGTGGCCAGCAGGCAGTCGTCGCCGACGATGCCCTCCAGTTCGCGGAACAGGTCCTGCTTGATGTCCAGCCGCTCCAGTACGGCCTCCACGACCACCGCGCAGTCGGCCAGTTCGGCAAGGTCCTCGGCGGGCAGGAGGCGGGCGCGTGCCGCGTCCCGGTCGGCCCCGGTGAGCCGGTCCTTCTCGACGAGCCGGTCGAGGCGGGCGCCGATCGCCGCGGCCGCTTTACCGGCCCGCCCGGCGACGGCGTCGTACAGCCGCACGGGGTGGCCCGCGACCAGCGCGACCTGGGCGATGCCCTGGCCCATGGTGCCGGCGCCGACGACGGCCACGGGGCTGCTGAGGTCGAGTGCTGTCATGTGCGCGATCCTCCCGCACGAGGTTTTCCACAGATACGGCGGACCCCCTTGTACCGACCGATCGTTCGGTTACTCTAACTCTGACCGAGCGTCCCTGCCCACGTTTCCGCACAGGTCATGAGCTCGACGACGCGCTCATGAGACGAGGAGTTGGTCCCGCATGGCCGCCCAACCGACCGAGCACGCACTGATCGCCAAGCACCGGCCCACCCTCGACCAGTCGCTGGAGGCGATCCGCACGCGCGCGTACTGGTCCCCGCACCCCGAGCACCCCAAGGCGTACGGGGAAGGCGGCAGCCTGGACGCCGCCGCGGGCAAGGCCGCCTTCGACGCCGTCCGCGGCACCCGCCTCGACCTCGGCCAGCCCGGCACCGACGACTGGATCGGCGGCGAAGTCTCGCCGTACGGCATCGAGTTGGGCGTGACCTACCCGCACCCGGACCTTGACACGCTGCTGCCCGCGATGAAGGCCGGACAGCGCGCCTGGCGGGACGCGGGCCCGGAGACGAGGGCCGCGGTCTGTCTGGAGATCCTCAAGCGCATCAGCGACCGGACGCACGAGTTCGCGCACGCGGTGATGCACACCAGCGGCCAGGCGTTCATGATGGCGTTCCAGGCGGGCGGCCCGCATGCCCAGGACCGCGGCCTGGAGGCGGTGGCGTACGCGTACGCGGAGCAGGTCCGCACGCCTGGCACGGCACAGTGGGCCAAGCCCCAGGGCAAGCGCGACCCGCTGGAGCTGACCAAGCGGTTCACACCGGTCCCGCGCGGAATCGCGCTGGTCGTCGGCTGCAACACCTTCCCCACCTGGAACGGCTACCCGGGCCTGTTCGCCTCCCTCGCCACCGGCAACGCGGTCCTGGTGAAGCCGCACCCGCGCGCGGTGCTGCCGCTCGCGCTCACCGTGCGGACCGCCCGCGAGGCGCTGGCCGAGGCGGGCTTCGACCCGAATCTGGTGGCGCTGGCCGCCGAGCGCCTCGGCGAGGGCATCGCGAAGACCCTGGCCACCCGCCCGGAGATCAGGATCATCGACTACACGGGCTCGACCGCCTTCGGCGACTGGCTGGAGGCCAATGCCCGCCAGGCACAGGTCTACACGGAGAAGGCCGGCGTCAACACGGTCATCGTGGAGTCGACCGACGCCTACCAGGGGATGCTGTCCAACCTGGCCTTCTCGCTGTCCCTGTACAGCGGTCAGATGTGCACCACCCCGCAGAACCTGCTCCTCCCCCGGGACGGCATCCGGACCGACGAGGGCCCCAAGACCTTCGACGAGGTGGTCGCCGACCTCGCCCGCGCGGTCGACAGCCTGCTCGGCGACGACGCGCGCGCGAACGCCCTGCTCGGCGCCATCGTCAACCCGGATGTCAAGGCCCGCCTGGAGGCCGCCGCCGGGCTCGGCGAGGTCGCCCTCGCCTCGCGCGAGATCGCCAACCCGGACTTTCCGAACGCGGTCGTCCGCACACCCGTGATCGTCAAGCTGGACGGCGCCAAGCCGGACGCCGAGGCCGCCTATATGAGCGAGTGCTTCGGGCCCGTCTCCTTCGCCGTCGCCGTCGACTCGGCGGCCGACGCGGTCGAGCTGCTGCGCCGCACGATCCGTGAGAAGGGCGCGATGACCGTCGGCGCGTACACGACCGACCCGCAGGTCGAGGAGGCCGTCCAGGAGGTCTGCCTGGAGGAGTCCGCCCAGCTGTCCTTCAACCTCACCGGCGGGGTGTACGTCAACCAGACCGCCGCCTTCTCCGACTTCCACGGCTCGGGCGGCAACCCGGCGGCCAACGCGGCGCTGTGCGACGGCGCGTTCGTCGCGAACCGCTTCCGGGTGGTGGAGGTGCGCCGGGAAGCCTGAGACGGATTAGACGGAGCGGGGTGTGCCCCCGGTGGCACTCCAGTGGTACAGCGTCATCGCCACGCTGGTGGCGAGGTTGTAGCTGGAGACCTGGGGGCGCATCGGCAGAGCCAGCAGATGGTCGGCACGCGCGCGCAGCGCGGCGGACAACCCGCTGCGCTCCGACCCGAAGGCCAGCACGGCGTCGTCCGGCAGCTTCGTGCCACGAATGTCCTCGCCCTCGGGATCGAGGGCGAACAGCGGTCCGGGCGGCAGCTCCTCGACGGCCAGCCGCTCCACCACGGTCGCGAAGTGCAGGCCCGCCCCGCCGCGCACGACCGTGGGATGCCAGGGATCGAGGGTGCCGGTGGTGACGACCCCGGTGGCCCCGAAGCCGGCGGCGAGCCGGATCACGGCCCCCGCGTTGCCCAGGTTGCGCGGGTTGTCGAGCACCACGACGGGCGCGTGACGGGGCAGATGGGCGAGGACCCGCAGCCCGGCCTCCCGGCAGGGCCGTACGGCCAGGGCGGCGACGGCGGTCGGATGCGGCCGTGCCACCAGGGACGCGTACGTCCGCTCCGGCACCTCGGCCAGCAGGTCGTCCAGGGCGCCTCGCACGTCCGGGGCGAGCTCCTCGGCCAGGGACAGCGCCGCCCGCCGGTCCGCGGTGACCGCCACCGGGACCTCGGCCCCGAAGCGCAGGGCGTGCTTGAGGGCATGGAAGCCGTCGAGCAGCACGGCATCACCTGTGTGCGCGCGCCACCGGGTCACGGGGTCGGTCATGCCGGGAAGCCTACGCGGGAAGGCCGGGCGCGCCGCGGGACGCGGAATGCCACGCGGGCCGCCGCTGGACGCGGAATGCCACGCGGGCCGCCGCTGGACGCGGAATGCCGCGCTCGGGCCGCCGCGGCTCATGGCCGCCGGGCCCCGGCGGCCGACTCCGACTCCAGCTCCGACCCCGACTCCAGCTCCGGCCCCGGTCCTGACTCTGGCCCCGGTTCCGGTTCCGGCTCGATCGTCCGCGCGACGGCACCGCCGCTGCCGCGGAGGCGGACCAGCGGCGCGCGTGCCACCCAGCCGCCGAGCCGACGCAGAAACGACGTCGGCAGGAAGACCGCGTCCGCCGCGATCATCGCCAGCGAGAAGAACGGCAGCCCCAGAACCACCGCGATCACCGCGTGCTCCGTCATCATCGCGGCCAGAAGGACGTTCTTGACCCGCCGGTTGAACAGCGTGAAAGGGAAGGCGACCTGCACGATGACCGTCCCGTACGTCACCAGCATCACCACGGTGCCATTGGCGGACAGCAGGTCGGCGAGTGCGGGCCAGGGCGAGAAGGAGTCGAGGTGGAGCGGGTAGTAGACCGCGGTGCCGTCCTGCCAGCGCGAGCCCTGGATCTTGTACCAGCCGGCCGTGGCGTAGATCAGACACGCCTCCGCCATGATCACGAGCAGGGCGCCGTTGTGCACGATGTTGGCGATCACGTCCAGCAGGATCCGGAACTCGCCGGCCGCGGCGAACCGCCCGACCAGCCACCACAGTCCCAGCGCTGCCCACACCGTCCACAGGAGCGCGGGTACCAGCCAGCCGCTGCCGAGCCGCCCGGCCAGGGTCACCGCGCCGAGCGCCAGGCCGAACACCGTCCACAGCACCGGGCCCACCCGGTCGTGGACCCACTCCCCACGCGCGCGTGCCGCCTCACCGCGTGCCGCCCGCCGCGCGTCGAGGGACCACACCTGAGCGCAGCGCGTGAACACCAAGTAGAGGGACATCAGGTGCAGCACATTGTCGCCGCCGTCGCCCATGAAGACGCTGCGGTTCTGCAACGAGAGCACGCCGACCATGAACAGCACCGATGACGTGCGCGAGCGCCAGCCCAGCAGCAACAGGATGCCGGAGACGACGGCGAGCAGGTAGCAGACCTCGAACCAGATCCGCCCGTCCGACCACAGCAGCGCCGTGAACGCCTCGTTGTCCGAGGTCAGCTGCCGGGCGAGGTCCCAGCTCCAGGGGCCGTCGGGCCCGTACAGCTCCTGGCGGTGCGGGAACTCACGCAGCAGGAACAGCAGCCAGGTCGCGGAGAAGCCGATGCGGATGACAGCGGACTGATAGACGCCGAGCGGGAGTTCGGTGACACGGCCGATGCCGCGCGTGACCAACAGGGCGAGACGATTCACCGCACGCCTCCCGCGGCCTCGTCCGCCGTGACCGTCCACCAAGGCAGCACGCGGTAGGCCGGCTTGCCGGAGACCCGCTCGCGGCTCCATTCGGGCGGCGGCACATTGGTGGTACACGAACGGACCTGGACCCTCTGGATGGTGCCCGCCCTGCCTGCCGCGTCCTCTCGGTACAGCCGCATCACCGCGATCCGCCGCACGTACTGCTCGGAGAGCGCGCCGCGCAGGCCGACGGGCCGGTTGTCGGCGTCGTGCGTGGCGACGAAGAAGTCCCAGGCCCGGCGCAGTTCGTTCTGCTCGGTGTGGCTGGGCAGCAGGCTGCCGTCGATGGCCGCGCCGTCCCGCGCGGACAGGTCGTACCAGCCGGTCGTCTCGATGTCGCCACCGGCCGTGCGGACCTGCGCGCGGACCTGGACGGCGATGTTCTGCTGCAAGGGGTTCGGCGCGAACAGCTTCCAGTTCTGCTCGAACTCCGGGTAGATCCACTCCTCTATCGCCTTGCCGTGCTGCTTCGTCACCGTATTGGCGGGCGCGACACTCAGGAACACCATGCCGAGGTGTACGCAGGCGGTGACGGCGACGACCGCGAGCGCCAGGGCGGCACCGATCTGGTACCGCGGGGACAGCGCGGCGACACCGGCACGGCGCGCGACCGGCGGCGCCGGACCGTTACCGGCGGAGCGGAGGGCGGCCCGCGCCCCGCCCGACGGACCATCCCAGCCCGACGGACCGTCCCAGCCCGACCGAGGCCGAACCACCGCCGCCCCGCTGTCACTCCCCACGGAACCCTCAGACCCCCTGGACTCCACAGCTGCCTTGGCCCTCACCGCTGCCTCAGACCTCACGGAACCCTCGGGCCCCACGGCTCCCTCGGACCTCACGGAACCCTTGGGCCCCACCGCTGCCTCGGACCTCACGGAACCCTCGGGCCCCACGGCTCCCTCGGGACGCTCACCCTCAGCCCCATCCCCGCTCCCGTCCCTGTATTCGGCCTCGCTCCCGTCCCCGTCCCCGTGTTCGGCCTCGGTCGGCACGGCCGACCCGTGCCGCGGCGGCTCGGCGGAAGAGGGCGCGGGCGGCGCGGGTGCAGGGGGCGCAGGTGCGGGGGGCGCGGCTCCCGAGCCGCGTGGCGCGGGACCGCGAGTCCGCTCCGGCGGAGGCGCCTCGCCCGACCCGTCCGGCCCCTGCGGGGCGTGCGAGTCTCCGTCGTACGCGTCCATTCCGCCCCGTTCCCGTCCCGTCCCGCTCCGTCGTCCGGCCGCCCACCACCCGCCGCGGGCCTCGCATGGCCCGCGAACCCTACTCCTGGGCGCTCGCAGGGAACGGTACTCAGCCCCGCCCGCCGGGCGCAGCCCCGAGACCCGGCTCGTGGACGTGGCCATCGCCACTCCCACATCCGGCGAGGGACCCGAGCGGCCCGCACCCGCCCGGACACCTCGGGTTGTCCACAGACCCCCTCGCCGGGGTTGTCCACAGGTCGTCGCCGAGGTTGTCCACAGCGGTTGACACCTCACGGCGGCTCACCCACCATGGAATCGCACGGACCGAACGATCGGTCGGGTGTCAGATTTCCGGAAGATCCCGAGGTCAGGGGGACCGCATGGCCACAGCAGCCGCGCACCACACGGCCGGCACGGCGCCGTACGACGCCCAGGACACCGCCGACACGGCGGCGTACGAGCGCGCCTTCGACGCCACCGTGGCCGCGGACGAGCGCATCGAACCCCGGGACTGGATGCCTGACGCCTACCGCGCAACGCTGGTCCGGCAGATCGCCCAGCACGCCCACTCCGAGATCATCGGCATGCAGCCCGAGGCCAACTGGATCACCCGCGCCCCCTCACTGCGCCGCAAGGCCATCCTGATGGCCAAGGTCCAGGACGAAGCAGGCCACGGCCTCTACTTGTACAGCGCCGCGGAAACGCTCGGCACCGTCCGCGACGAGCTGCTCGACAAGTTGCACAGCGGCCGCCAGAAGTATTCGTCGATCTTCAACTACCCCACGCTGACCTGGGCCGACGTCGGCGCGATCGGCTGGCTGGTGGACGGCGCGGCGATCACCAACCAGGTCCCCCTGTGCCGCTGCTCCTACGGTCCGTACGCACGCGCGATGGTCCGCATCTGCAAGGAGGAGTCCTTCCACCAGCGCCAGGGCTACGAGTTGCTGCTCGCCCTCAGCAACGGCACCCCGGAGCAGCATGCGATGGCCCAGGACGCGGTGGACCGCTGGTGGTGGCCGTCCCTGATGATGTTCGGCCCGCCCGACGACGCGTCCCAGCACTCGGCCCAGTCGATGGCCTGGAAGATCAAGCGCCACTCGAACGACGAGTTGCGCCAGCGCTTCGTCGACATCTGCGTCCCCCAGGCCGAGTCCCTCGGCCTCACCCTCCCCGACCCGGATCTGCGGTGGAACGAGGAGCGGGGGCATCACGACTTCGGAGCGATCGACTGGACGGAGTTCTGGGAGGTGCTCAAGGGCAACGGCCCGTGCAACGAACAGCGGATCACCCAGCGCCGCCGGGCACACGAGGAGGGCGCGTGGGTACGGGAGGCGGCCGCGGCCCACGCGGCCAGGCACAGCGGCGGAACACGAGGAGCGCAGGCATGACCGACACCGACTGGCCCCTGTGGGAGGTCTTCGTGCGCTCCCGCCGCGGCCTCTCCCACACCCACGCCGGCAGCCTGCACGCCCCGGACGCGGAACTGGCCCTGCGCAACGCACGCGACCTGTACACCCGGCGCGGCGAGGGCGTCTCGATCTGGGTCGTGCCGGCGGCCGCGATCACCGCGTCCTCGCCGGACGAGAAGGACCCCTTCTTCGAGCCGGCCGCGGACAAGCCCTACCGGCACCCGACCTTCTACGAGATCCCGGAGGGGGTGAAGCACCTGTGACCGCCACCGTGCCCACGACCGCCGCACTCGCGCTCGGCGACGACGCCCTGGTGCTCTCGCACCGCCTGGGGGAGTGGGCGGGCCACGCGCCCGTCCTGGAGGAGGATGTCGCACTCGCCAACATTGCGCTGGACCTGCTCGGCCAGGCCCGCGCACTGCTGTCGATGATCGGCGACGAGGACGAACTGGCGTATCTGCGCGAGGAGCGTGCCTTCCGCAACCTCCAGCTGGTCGAGCAGCCGAACGGCGACTTCGCCCACACCATCGTCCGCCAGCTGTACTTCTCCACCTACCAGCATCTGCTGTACGCCGAACTGGCCCACGGCGACAGCCCGTTCGCACCGCTCGCCGCCAAGGCCGTCAAGGAGGTCACCTACCACCGCGACCACGCCGAACAGTGGACGCTGCGGCTCGGCGACGGCACGGAGGTCAGCCATGAGCGGATGACGCGAGCCTGCGACGCCCTGTGGCGGTTCACCGGGGAGATGTTCCAGCCGGTGGCGGGCCTGGACACCGATGGGGCGAACGTGGAGGCGGCCTGGCTGGAGTCCGTCGGCGACGTGCTGCGCCGGGCCACCCTGGCGGTCCCCGCGGGTCCGCGCACCGGAGCCTGGTCGGCGGGCGCCGGCCGACAGGGCCTGCACACCGAGCCGTTCGGCCGGATGCTCGCCGAGATGCAGCATCTGCACCGCAGCCATCCGGGGGCGTCATGGTGACGACGACGGCCACACCACTGGAGGCGGAACTCCTCGACCTCGCGGGCTCGGTGCCCGACCCCGAACTGCCCGTGCTCACCCTCCGTGAGCTGGGCGTGGTGCGCGCGGTGCGCCTGCGGGGCACGGACGCCGTCGAGGTGGAGCTGACCCCCACCTACACCGGCTGCCCGGCCATCGAGGCGATGGCCGTCGACATCGAGGAGGTGCTGCACGGCCACGGCATGCGCCGGGTCACGGTGCGCACGGTGCTCGCACCCGCCTGGTCGACCGACGACATCACGGACGAAGGACGGCGCAAACTACGGGAGTTCGGCATCGCTCCCCCGCGCGTGCGGCGCGACTCGGGTCCGGTTCCGCTCGCCCTCGGCCCGACCCGGACGCACGCCACCGCGTCCGGGGCATCCGACGCGCCCGAACCCGTCCGCTGCCCGCACTGCGGATCGGCCGACACCGAGCTGCTGAGCCGGTTCTCCTCGACCGCGTGCAAGGCACTGCGGCGCTGTCTGGCCTGCCGTGAACCGTTCGACCACTTCAAGGAGTTGTGATGGCCCGCTTCCACCCGCTCCCGGTGGCCGCGGTCGACCGCCTCACCGACGACTCCGTGGCCCTCACCCTCGCCGTCCCGCCCGGGCTGCGCGAGGAGTACCGGCACACGCCCGGCCAGCACCTCGCCCTGCGCCGCCGGGCCGACGGGCTGGACATCCGGCGGACCTACTCGATCTGTTCCCCCGCGCCCGCGCCCGGCGAGGAGGGCCCGTCCACCCTGCGGGTCGGGGTACGGGTGGTGGAGGGCGGCGCCTTCTCGACGTACGCGCTGAAGGAGATCAACGTCGGCGACGAGCTGGAGGTGATGACCCCGGCCGGGCGCTTCACCCTGGACCCGGCCCCGGGGCTGTACTCGGCGATCGTCGGCGGCAGTGGCATCACCCCGGTGCTGTCGATCGTCTCGACTCTTCTGGCGCGCGTACCGGAAGCCCGGTTCTGTCTGATCCGCAGCGACCGCACAGCCGCCTCGACGATGTTCCTGGAGGAGGTCGCCGACCTGAAGGACCGCTATCCGCGGCGGCTGCACCTGGTGACGGTGCTCTCACGGGAGGAGCAGCAGGCGGGACTGCCCTCCGGTCGGCTGGACCGAGAGCGGCTGACGGGACTGCTGCCCGCGCTGCTGCCGGTGGACGCGGTGGCCGGATGGTTCCTGTGCGGCCCATTCGGACTGGTGCAGGGCGCGGAGCGGGCGCTGCGGGATCTCGGAGTGGACCGGGCGCGGATCCACGAAGAGATCTTCCATGTGGACGCGGGTGCGGCCCCGGCGGTGACCGTCACGGCCCCGGCGCACAGCACGGTCACCGCCCGGCTCGACGGTCGCGGCGGGACCTGGCCGGTCCGGGACGGGGAGTCGCTGCTGGAGGCGGTCCTGCGCAACCGGCCCGACGCGCCCTACGCCTGCAAGGGCGGGGTGTGCGGGACGTGCCGGGCCTTCCTGGTCTCGGGCGAGGTGCGCATGAACCGCAACTTCGCCCTGGAGTCCGAGGAGACAGCGGCCGGATATGTACTGGCCTGCCAGTCGCATCCGGTGACGGAGGAGGTGGAACTGGACTTCGACCGCTGACCGCCAGCCGCGCCTACGGGCTACCGCCCACCCACACCTCGGAGACGCAGGGGCCGCCGCCCGCCCGGGGACATCGCCGTGGCGAAGATCCGGGCCTCGGAGGGCGCCCGTCGGGTGGTGCAGACGGCACAACACCTGCACGGCGGCTTCGACACCGACACCGACACCGACTACACCCTGCACCGCTGCCACGCCTGGGCCAAGCACCTGGAACTCTCGCTCGGCCCGGCCGCGGCTCATGAGGAGGCGTTGGGCGATCTGCTCGCCGCGCACCCCCTGGGCTGAGACGCGTCGCCCGCCGACCGGTGCGGCGCCGTCTACAGGACGTGACCGGGCTGGCCCTCGTCGTCGACGACCGGGCGGCCGGCGGCCTGCCAGACCTGCATGCCGCCGTCGACGTTCACGGCGTCGATGCCCTGCTGGACCAGATACATCGTGACCTGGGCCGAGCGTCCGCCGGAGCGGCAGATCACATGGACCCGGCCGTCCTGCGGGGCAACCTGGGTCAGTTCCCCGTACCGGGCCACGAACTCGCTGATGGGGATGTGCAGTGCCCCCTCGGCGTGGCCCGCCTGCCATTCGTCGTCCTCGCGGACGTCCAGCAGGAAGTCGCCGTCCTCAAGGTCCGCGACCCCGACCGTGGGCACACCAGCTCCGAAACTCATGGCCTTGACGCTACCCGACGGACGCCGAGGCCGGGACGGGACGTCTGGGCTGGGACGGAACGCCGGGGCCGGGACGGGACGCCCGGGCGGACGGGGCTATCCCCGTGCCAGGAGTTCCGCCAGTTCCGCCTCCCGCCGGGCCACATCGCCGCGGAGCTGCTCGGCGATCTCGTCCAGCAGGGCATCGGGGTCGTTGGGGGCCAGGCGGAGCATGGACGCGATCGCTCCGTCCTCCAGCTCGCGGGCGACCAGGGTGAGGAGTTCCTTGCGCTGGGCCAGCCACTCCAGGCGGGCGTAGAGCTCCTCGCCCCGGCTCGGGGGCCGCTCGGCGGGGGCCGGGCCCGCGGCCCACTCCTCAGCCAGTTCGCGCAGCAGCGCCTCGTCGCCGCGGGCGTAGGCGGCGTTGACGCGGGTGATGAACTCCTCGCGCCGCTCCCGCTCGCCCTCCTCCTGCGCCAGGTCGGGGTGTGCCTTACGGGCCAGCTCGCGGTAGAGCTTGCGAGCCTCCTCGCTGGGCCGCACCCGCTGCGGGGGCCGGACCGCCTGGTCGGTGAGCATCGCGGCGGCCTCCGGGAACAGACCCTGCCCGTCCATCCAGCCGTGCAGCAGCTCCTCCACGTCGGGGATGGGCATGACCCGGGCGCGCGCCTCCTGCGCGGCACGGAGGTCCTCGGGGTCGCCGGTCCGGGCGGCTCTGGCCTCGGCGATCTGGGCCTCCAGCTCCTCCAGCCGGGCATACATCGGGCCCAGCTTCTGCTCGTGCAGCCGGGAGAAGTTCTCGACCTCGACGCGGAAGGTCTCCACCGCTATCTCGAACTCGATCAGCGCTTGTTCGGCGGCCCGCACGGCCCGCTCCAGCCGTTCCTCGGGCCGGGGCGCCTGGGACTGCTCAGCTTCCGGGGTCGTCACCGGGCCAGCCTAGGCCACGCCCGAATCACCCTCGGGCCCCGAGCACCGATCCCGCACGCACCCACCGGCCGAGAGCGACCGCCCCGGACCACCGCCACCGCACACCCCCGGCACCACCCCCCGTAACACAACGCACCCCTGTCCCCACCCACCGCAACACCGAGGACCGGCTCTCTCGTCCCGCGCTTCCTCGCCGCCCGCCGCCCGTCGCACCCCGCTCTCCGTCGCACCCTGCCCTCCGCCATACCCTGCCCTCCGCCATACCCTTGTCTCCGTCACACCCCGGTCTCCGCCGCGATCCGCCCCGACCGCACCGCCGCCGCCAATTCCGCGTGGTCCGCCTCGGTGCGGTCGGCGTAGGCGACCGCGAACTCGGCCATCGCCTCGTCCAGTTCCTCGCTTCTCCCGCAGTAGCCGGCGATCAGGCGCGGGTCGGCGCTGTGCGAGTGGGCACGGGCCAGCAGGGCGCCGGTCATACGGCCGTAGTCGTCGATCTGGTCGGCGGCGAGCGCGGCCGGGTCGACGCTGCCCTTGCGGTTGCGGAACTGCCGGACCTGGAAGGGACGGCCATCGACCGTCGTCCAGCCCAGCAGGATGTCGCTGACCACCTGCATGCGCTTCTGGCCGAGCACCACCCGCCGGCCCTCGTGGTCGACGGGCGGCGTCTTGAAGCCGGCCGTGGCGAGATGCGGGGTCAGCGCCGAGGGACGGGCCTCCTTCACCTGCAGGACCAGCGGCTCACCGCGGTGGTCCAGGAGCAGGACGACATAGGAGCGGGTGCCCACGCTGCCCGTGCCGACCACCCGGAACGCCACGTCGTGCACCGCGTGCCGGGCCAGCAGCGGCAGTCGGTCCTCGGAGAGAGTCGTCACATACGCCTCCAGGGACGCCGCCACCGCCGCCACCTCGGCGTCCGGTATGCGCCGCAGCACCGGCGGCGCGTCGACGAACCGGCGGCCACCCTCGTCGACGGCCTCGGTCGATCTTGCCGCGAACCGGCCGCTGGTGTTGGCGCGGGCCTTCTCCGAGACCCGCTCCAGCGTGCCCAGCAGATCGTGGGCGTCGGTGTGCGAGACGAGTTCCTCGTCGGCGATGGCGTTCCACGCGTCCAGGACCGGCAGCTTGGCCAGCAACCGCATGGTGCGCCGGTAGGCGCCCACCGTGTCGTACGCCGCCGCGCGGCAGGTGTCCTCGTCGGCGCCCGCCGCCCGGCCGGCCAGCACCAGCGAGGTCGCGAGCCGCTTGAGATCCCACTCCCAGGGGCCGTGCACCGTCTCGTCGAAGTCGTTCAGGTCGATGACGAGGCCACCACGGGCGTCGCCGTACAGGCCGAAGTTGGCCGCGTGCGCGTCGCCGCAGAGCTGGGCGGCGATCCTGGTCATGGGCGTGCGTGCCAGGTCGTAGGCCATGAGGCCCGCCGAGCCGCGCAGAAAGGCGAAGGGGGTGGCCACCATTCTGCCCACCCGTATCGGTACGAGGCCGGGGATGCGGCCCCGGTTGGACTCCTCGACCTCGCTCACCGCGTCCGGGCGGCCACCGTCCACATCCAGGGTGCTGTGCGTGTGGCGCGGCACGCTCACCCGAAGCGCCTTGCCCTCGGCCTTCGGCGACCCCTGCGAGGGCCATCCGGCGAAGCCGCGCACCCGGGGGAGCCTGTGCCCCGCCCCGGCCACCGTACCCGTCATTTCCGCCCCAGCCTCGGTCACCGCGAACGCCTCCCCCGAACACGCACGAACATCAACTCGTGCCGACCGTACCGCCCGTGACCGCGGACGCGTCAGCCCCTGTGGACAACACCCCGGGTTGTGGACAACGCCAGGTCAACACCCCGGGTTGTGGACAACGCACCCCCACGGCCCACTGAGAGACTCGTCACACCACGACACTCTTTGGTCAGGGCCTAACTCTCTGGTCAGGGTCTATACGAGTGCCCTGGTGGGCGGTCTTCGGCGGCGCGTCCTGCGAGGCCGGAAGCATCCGTCCCAGGCGTGCGAGCGGGGACAATGTCATCAGCAGGGGGGACAGCATCATGCCTGCGGCCGTCGCCAGGAGGCTGGCGCGCAACCCCCACTCCTCCGCAAGAAATCCGCCGAGCAGAGAGCCGAGCGGAGTCAGTCCCATACCGACGAACGTGATCGTCGCGGCCGCGCGGCCTTGCATCCCGTCCGGAGTGACGGCCTGCCGGACGGCCATGACCGTGACATTCACCAACTGCCCGCCGGTCCCGAACACAAAGTTGACCGCAAGGAGCGCGGGAATCGTCACCGCAGGGGAGCCGTGCAGCGCGGGCACGCACAGGAACACGCCGTCGGCGAGTGCCGCCGCGGACACGAGTACGGCGCCATGGCCGAACCGGATCGGCAGGCGGGCGGCCAGCAGCGAGCCCAGGAGCGCGCCTGGCCCCGTTGCGGCGAGCGCAAACCCGACGGCAGTGCCCGACAGATGCAGTTCCCGCGGCAGGAAGAGCAGATAGACGGTCATCAGGGCCGCGAAGGAGAACTGGAACGCGGCCGAGGCGAGGCACACGGTCCGCAGCGAGGTCTCGCTGATGACAAAACGGAGGCCGTCATGGATCCGCCGCCATACCCGAGAGGGACGTTCCGGGCGCTCCGGCATCGATTCGCAGCGACGGATCCGCCGGATCGACAGGAACGACAACGCGAAGAACAGCGCGCTGGAGGCGGCAGCGATCGGCGCCGACAGCAGGGACACCAACGCACCGCCGAGGGCGGGACCGACGATCTGCGCCGCAGACCGGCTGCCCTCGAGCGCGCTGTTGCCCCGCACCAGCTGATCGCGTCTCACCAGTCGTACGAGAGACGCCTGGTAGGCCACGTCGAAGCAGACGGACAGCGCCCCGACGGCGAAGGCGACCACGAGCAGCGCGGGCAGGCCGAGCCAACCGAGGAGGCCGGCTGCGGCGGCGGCGCCCAGTGCCAGGGTTCGGCCGATGTCCGTCAGAACCATCACCGTGCGGGCCCGCCACCTGTCCACCCACGCACCGACGAAGAGCGGGAGCAGCAGAATCGGCGCCTGCCCCACCGCGCGAAGGACTCCCAACTGGCCGGCACCGGCGTGCAGCGTCAGGACGGCGAACAGCGGCAGAACCACCAGAGTTGCACATTCACCGAGTTGGGAGGCCGTCTGGCCCACCCAGAGCCTGCGGAAGTCGCCATCCCGCCAAAGGCTTGACGGAACAGCTCGATCGGAATCGGTTACGGCGGAAGCAGCGGACGGCACGGAGACCCCTTGAGCTGCCGACGACGAGGCCCGCCCACCGGCGCACGAAGGCGCACCTACGGTTCGGGCGGGAAAGGCTCGCTGTGCCGCAACATCAAGGGCAGCACGCGATGACAGGCCGACGACGGCCTACGACGTCAACGCGCGCTCGGACGACCGGGCATGACTTGGCTCCTCGTGGGTTACTCGCTGCCCCCGGACCCTAGCCCTCGACGACGCTGCGCGAAAGGCGATTTCGGCCCATGGCCAACGCGGCGCGCCCTCCGAGGGTCCGGCCACGCCGCAGCAGGGTGTTGAGCATGCGGATGTCGACGTGAAGTGCTCGTTCGGATCTGCCTTTTGGGCGGCGGACGAGGATGCCGATGCCTGCGCCGCGGTGGCCCTAGAGACGCCGGCGCCGCAGGCCAGGCAGCGCACGCAGCCGCGCTCGCGGAACCAGCGCAGGACCAGCACGGCCCGGCGGAACGGGCCTGGCGCCCGGCTACCGCGCGGGGTGCCGATCTGATGACGGGACGCCCCGCCCCAACGGCACCACCGATCCCCGCGTCTCCCCGCATCCCACCCACCACGGTCACCGGCTTCGCCCTGGACAAACCCGGCCACGCCCCCGGCCCCAACGCCATCCGGGTCCTGCCTGCCACCGCCGGACTCGTCCCATGCCCGCTCAAACCCGCCAGCCCCGGCCGCGCCCCCGCCTCCCCCCGCCGACCCCCAGCCGAGCCTCGCCGGACCGGCCAAGATCTGCGCCCAGTAGTCGATCACCATCCCGCCCGACGGGCGCCCACCACGCCGACGCCCCACCCGCCGCCGACCCACCAATCCCCTCGGCAGCACGACTCCCCGGGGCCACCTCACCACTCAGTGAGAGAGACCTCACACAGCCAGGAAAATCACACGGCGGACAGCCCAGCCCGGTGCCACAGAGCCCCGGGCCGACCAGGCACGCACCCGCACCACCGATCCTGCCCCCAGCTACGACAGCAAAAAGAAATAGTCCTCATCGTGATCACGATGAGGACCATTCCGTCACTGCTCAAGAACACCTGACGTTGGTGCTCTACTGTTGTGGGGCACCGACGGAAGTCGCTGGTCAGGGCCTATGTACCCCTGCGAGAAGATCGTTTCCCGCGCTGTGCCGTCGGTTTTCCCACCGCCCAGGCCAGAGGCCCGGACAGAGGCTCAGGGGTGGCGTCGGGTCCGGGAAGAGTTCGAGGATGTCCAGCCATACGTCGCGTTGCCTGGCCTCGTGAACGAACACCTTGGTGTCCTCGCGGACGTGCTTGTATCGCTCGATAAGGTCGTGCGTTACTTCCGCAACGATGCTGGCGAACGGCCCATAGACTCCGCTGCTCCAGTCCACCGGCGCGCCGGTCGGAGCTGCGCGCTTCGCTCACGACCTCGGCACACGACCTCGGCCCACTCTGCGGCATCGACCTGCCCGTCGACAGACAGACCACACCTCGCCCGACGAGTCCTTCCCCCGCTGACACACGACCTCTGACGCACAACGCCGGGTCTCTCCCCCTCCTCCACGACCGACGATCGCTGCGGCATCCCCTCCCGGCCACTGCGACTAGGGGCGTGGCCTACGTCAACGTTGCACTTGAGGCATAGCTGGATGGGTAACCGGAGCGGACGCCCGCGCGAGGTGCAGCAGTCCTGTGCAAGAGAAAGCTTCGGCCCCTGGTCAGACACCACGGCCGTCGCAGGACCTGGGTATCTCGTCACCGGGCTCTCCCGGACCTGCCGGCACCACGCGCACCTTGTCGGCCAGCACCGAGAAGTCGTCCTCTGTCCCGGCGTCCCAGAGCGTCACCCAGCCGTCCACGGTGCCGAAGGAGGCGTAGACCCGGGACGGATTCAGCTCCCCTCCGTCCACCGGAAGTTCGCTGAGCGGGCCGACCGGAGTGACGCACACCGGGCGGACCTTGATACCCCAGTACTGGCCGGGGACACGGCCGTCAGCCCAGTCCGCCTTCGCCGCGCTCGCAGCGTCGACCGCAGGGTCTGTGACGGCGGACAGCCAGACCGCGCCTCCCGCCGCCACCACGCTCGCCGCGAGCATCACTGCAACGCCGCGGTCGAGCAGCCACGGAAAGCCGTGCCTCAGATATCCCCAGCAGGCCAGCGCCACGAGGAGAACGACGAGCATCACGCTGAACGCGTAGAGCGCGGCCAGTACGCGGAGCGCGTCCGGGACCGCCACGTCCTCGGACGGGATGCCGAACCCGACCGCGTAGAACGCATGGCTGACCGTCCCCAGGCCGAGCATCCACGGCGGTAGGACCGGAACCAGGGCAACCAGCAGGGTCAGCAGAATCCGCCTGCTGCTCCAGGTACGCAGGAGCAGGCGCAGTCCCTTGCCTACGAAGAGGATTCCGCCGGCGCCGAGGACGACTTCCCCTGCCTGGTCGCCGCCCCAGAGCAGTACGATCCCCATCCCGGCGAGGAATGCCCAGCACGTCACGATCGTGACGATGACGGCGGTTGTCCGCGTCCCGTCCATCCTGCGGAGCGCGTGATAGGCGGTCACGCCCGCAGCCGCGCAGGCTGGCAGGAGCAGTGTGAGCCACCACGCCGTGAGCGTCGCGGCCAGGACGCCGCACACAAGGGCGGCGTACATCGCGACTGTCCCTGTCACGCGGGCGCGCCCGATGGCAGCTTCCGTCATGCCCTCGCCACTTCCGTGCCGCGCTCCCACCCCCAAGTAGGGAGCCCGCGCCGTGCCCTCGGAAAGTCGATGTACGACCACCTCCTCTGTGGCAGTCACAACGCGGCCCGTGTCGTGGGCGCCGAGGCGCCGCGCCCACTCCGATAGCTGCAGTCGCCATCGCGGCTCATCGGTCCGGCCGGCCCTGCACTCGTACCGCACGGGCCTTGGCTGGTGGGAGCGGCGGAGCGGATCCCTATCTTCGACGTACAAAGGGATCCCCGCCCGGTCGGCCACCGCTTGGACCTCGTCCCCAGCCACGCGCGCGGCCCGACGGGCCGGACCATCCGGAACGTACAGTTCGAACACGTACCGGTCCTTGTGCTCCTGGTCATCGTCCGCCGCGAAGTCGGCCCTCGCCGGGCGACGGACGACCCACCAGGGCTGGCAGCCGAAGACTCTCTCAGCCCGTTCCAGGTCCTCGAAGGTACCCGTCAGCTTCGCTTCCACGCGGACGAGTTGGTCGTATATGCCCGGCGCCTGCTCCAGCATGCTTTCGCCTCTCGGAAGGCGGACCGCCGGATGGTCCGCGCGATCCGCATGGGTCAAGGGCCTGAGCATCCAAGCGACCATGTGTACGCGCAGCACCGTCTCGGACTCCGGAACACCATCTCGAACGGACGCCGGTCTGGCTCATGGCTGGTAGAGCCGTGACAGGCGCCGCCGTAGACGCGGGAGAACGCAGGGACGGGGGCCGGCTCCGGGACAACGAACGACGCTTTCCTCCGTCATCTCCTCTTAGCACGGCCAGCGGGTGGGCGCTCCCAGGCGGTGGCGAGCCCCCGTCCGCGGCAGGCTCAGTGTCGAAGAGCGCGGTCTGTCCCGAGGCGTCGAGCGCGTTCTCCACGACTTCGCGCACTCTCCCAACGGTCTCTCCTTGGTCGGGCAACTCGGCCCAGGAGCGATCGCCACGCCCTGGGAAGGCGACGAGGGCAGTTCGCTCCAGCTCCTGGTCCATGCCCGAGTGTGGAAAGGCCACCCGAAATGTGGTGCGGGCATGGCAACACGGAGTGGAGCCGCGGAAGGTCGCTGCCACCCACGATCCATCAACAATGAACAGACAAATAAGCATAGAAAACCCAAGAGCGGAGTGATCGTGGAAGGTTAGTGTGCCAACTGTGCGAGATGAGACCTGGGAGCCCGCCGTCACGGTCGACGAAGGCCTCAGCCGCAGAGCGAAGGCGCTGGCATGCACCGTTCCGCTGCATGAGCTCGACGCCCACAAGGGCAAGATCGAGTGGGCCGAGGCGAAGGCCTACCTGATGGCGGAGATCGCTCTGCACACCATCGACCAGGTTGCGATCGCCATGGACTTCGACACGGGCGCCAGCCATCAGCACGTCCTGGAGCGGGTCCAGCGGTTCGTCGCGCGGCAGGCTCCGCAGCGCTCCACCCAGGAGCATGCTCGGGTCGCGGCGTGGGTGCTGGACAGTCTTATCAATCTCGGGGACGTGGATCGCGCTTTCCGCCGGCCATACGGAGCGGTGGACTCCGAGGGCATCTACAGCGTGCACACCTTCGACTTCAAGCTCATCGAGGAGCGCAGGGACGACACGGGAAGCCTGTATCTGCGTGCGTCGGACGAAGCACTGAACGTCCTGGTCGGCGCCCTGGACACCGACGTCGAGTCTGCCCAGGTCGCAGCCGAGGTGAAACTGGACAACCTGATCAAGCGGGGCCGTCTGACGGACGCCAAGCTGGTCGCCGAGCAGGCGCGCATCCGTACGATCCAGTACGGGGAGATGATCCGGGTCCAGTTGGACGCGACCAAGCGCAACGTACAGGTGGTGGACTGGCGGGAGAAGGTCCCGAAACTGCTCGACGACGCGCTCGCCCATGTCGAGGAGCGGGTCAAGGCCGAGCGGGCGATCGCGAAGTACATGGCCAAGGCGCGCGACGAGGCAGAGGAGCCCGTGTGCAAGAGCCGCGCGGCAGAACTCGTCGACATCGTCGAGGACTGCGTCCGACGCCACATCAAGCTCCAGACCCACCTGCTGGGAGCCCGCGACCTCTTCCGGGAGCAGCAGGATCGCCAGCAGTTCTCCGACGCGCCCCAGCGCCAGACCATCGACCTGTACGGCCACCTGCTCATGCCCGCCCTCGGCCTGCCGGTCGCCGACGTGTCCGGCCCCGTCGACCGCTACTTCACCGAGTCCGTCGGACCGGCCGTCCGGGATCTTCCGGACCTGGCCACCCTCGTTTCCCTGCTGTTGCGCCCGGCACCGCAGCGCACTCAGTTCGCAGGTGAAGTCCCAGATCTCGACCTCGAGAAGCTGGAAGAGCAGAAGCGCTTCACCGACCGTCAGTGGGAGCAGGCCAACGCACTCCTCGATCTGCCGGACGAGGTACGCACGTTGTCCGATCTCCTGGACGAGGCGGCAGCCCTCGACCCCGAACTTCCCGAACTCGTAGCGCTCCTGGCGCTGCACGCATACAGCCCGCAGACCGGAACGGCCCTGCGCCGCGGAGACGATCAGGTCCTGCTGGCCGTGCACGCCGGCAACCGGCTGGACAGTCAGGGCTTCGAGGGTGACGACCTGCTCCTCACCACAGCACGGCTCGTGGACCGGGCCACGGCCGATCACCTGACACGCACCACGCAGACCACCGGAGGAGACAACCGATGAGTGGTGTCCTCGGCACCTACAGCGAGCACGACGCCGAGGAGGCTACGCAGCTCATCGGATACGGCCTGCGGCCCAGGTTGCGCCCGCACAGGGACGCCGAATACGCAGCCCTCATCCGTCGCTACGACGAAGAGCCGGCGTTCGAGCAGCTGGTGAAGAAGAGCGCGGCAGGCCTCGGGCTGCGGGTCATCGGAGTCACCCAGCGCGCCGGCGCCGTATTCGGAGCCCTGCCGGGCTCGGTGTTCGAGACCAAACTCGATCACTACGCCCGGCAGGCGCGCCAGACCCAATCAGCGCGAGTCGGAGCGGGTACTGCACGGCATCGCACACCTCGCCATCGCCGCCTGCTGTTTCCCACGGCCCCAGGACCTCGACGACGACGGCTATGTCGGCCAGGCCACGGTTTCCTCGGTGGACAACCTGGTACGTCATGCCTGCAAGGAATTGTCCGAACGTGTGGCCAGGTCCGAGGAGAACAGCGACCCCATGGACGGCGCCCTCGAACTGGAGCGTGCCTGGCGCGCGTACCAGCGCAGACCCGAGGCCGGCTCGACCAGCGACGGCCGCGTCGCCACGCCGTCCACCGAGGCGATCGTGGGCAAGGCCCTGCGCTACCTGGTCGACCAGGGCATGCTGACCGAGACCGAGGACGACGAACGCCCGGTGAAGGTCTACCGTACGACCGGCCGCTACCAACTGCAGGTCCGTGAACTGGCGGCGGTCGAGGCGTACGACGAGTTGCTGCGCCTCGGTGCCACGGCGGAACCGACCGCCACCAGAATCCTGCCCGTCTCCGACCCCGGCAAGCTGTACTGAGGCCGCAGACGTGGAACACACGATGATCTACGAACTCTCCCGTGTTCGCCTGTGCTCGGTCGGCCCGGCGAGCGCCCGGTTCCAGGACGTGACCCTCGACCTCAGCGGCGCAACGCCAAGGGCCGCAAACGCGACCGCCACGCCGGCGTCCTCTTCCTCGACAACCCCATCGGGCGGGCCAACGCCGACTACCTGCTCGACCTGCAGCGATCGGTGGCGGAGGCGCTCGGCGTCCAGCTCATCTACACCACGGGGCTCTTCGACGAGAACGCGCTGGGACAGTTCCCCTTGATCATTCGGCTGCGCAACGACGCCGACCTGAGGGCCGCGCGCCAGTACCTGATCGTGGACGAACTGATCCGCAACCACCTCGACCGCCTCGCTCCCGCGGACGGGACCGGACGTCTGTCCGCCGCCAGGGTCTTCACCCGCGACGCGAAGAGCGACGGAGAATGACGCAGGAGACACCGGCGGCAACGAGCGAGCTGCCCCGGCGGGAACGTGAACTCCTCGCACTCCTGCGCCAGTGGGCCAAGGACAACAAGCGCAGCGCGCACAGCAGAACGCAGATTCCGCTGGAGGCCGTGCTGAAGGCTTTCCAAACCATCCGCAACCGCAATGCCGAAGGGGACTTCGAGCCGGCCGTACTCGCCGATCGCCTCGAAGCCCTGGAGCAGCGCGGCCTGATCAAGGCTTTTCGGGAGAGAACCCCCGATCAGGTGTCCCTGCCTGTCAAGATCTGGCTCCTGCCGGAGGAACGTCCCGTCCGTGCCGAGGAGCCGATGCCACGCTGGCATCACGAACTGAACTGGCTCGCCCGGGAGTGGCAGCGGGCCACCCCCAAACAGCGGGCCGCTTACACGGCCCTCAACCTGTGGCGCAAGAGCGACCCGGACCTGTTCGCCGTACCGATCCGCGAGCGAGCCCTGGAGATCTTCGGCGCCTTCGGCTCCGAGACCGACTTCCCCATGCCCGAGAAGACCTTCGACGAGCTGAAGTCCGGGCCCCTCTTCTCCGATCCGGACCGGTTGGATGAGATCATCCGGACCTTCCGGCCGCCGCCACCGCTGCTCACGGAGACCTTCCCGCTGGAGGAAACGGACGGCCGGTACCGTCGGGTCGGCACCGGTGACGTCCTGCTCGTCGTCGAGAACGCGACCACCTGGTGGTCCCTCGTCGAGTGCCTTCCCGAACAGCACCGTCTCGGATACGTCGCCTGGGGACTGGGCAGCACCTTCCGCGCCTCGGTCCGGGCCATCACCGCGGAACACCGCATTTCGGAGATCCGCTACTTCGGCGACCTGGACCTCAGCGGCGTACGCATCCCGCTGAAGGCCTCCCACACCGCGTCACACCTCGGCCTGCCCGCCGTGCGACCCACCGAGGTGCTGTACGAAGCACTGCTGGGCCTGGGACGGCCCCGTATCGCCAAGGAAGCTCCGGCCGATGCGGCGGAGGCCGCGGAACTGGCGAGCTGGCTTCCCGCACAACACCGGGCGGACACCATGAACCTTCTCGTCGAGGGCAGACGGCTCGCTCAGGAATGGGTGGGATACCGCTACCTGACACGAAACACGGGCTGGTACGCGGACATTCGCTGAAGGAACTCTCCCTCAGCCCCGGGTAAGCCTTCTAGGAACGCAACCAGCACGATCGACTGCGGCATCCCTTGGCAAGGACGGATCAGGCCACTTTCCAGATATGTAACGTCCTGAATAGGACAAGTACCGCTCCGTGCTCACGAGGGCAGGCGGAGGGAACAGATGGGGCGGTGGACCGCCAACTGCGGTCGGAGTCTTTCGGAGATTCGATCTGATACTGAAGGTCACCCCATAACGGACCTGGCAGCCACGAGGCGCGGTACGGCTTATAGCCTGGGCCGGTCGTGGCCGGTGAATGTCAGGGGTGGGATGACAGGCGAGCGGAGACGCCGGGCTGCGGTGATCGAGTACTGGCGGGCGGTGGAACTGTTCAGCCCGCAGAAGGTTCCGGCCGTGTCGTTGCGGGAGCGGGTCTACGAGGTCGCGGCGGATCGTGCGTTGCCTTGGGAGGACGGTCATCCCGTACGGAGTCTTCCACTGGATCCCGGATATGCCTGGCAGCACATCGTCTATGGAGGCTGTTTCGCCCTGGCAGACGTCCGCGACACGCTGCTGGAGGTCTTCGGCCGGGACGAGGAGGACGTAGACGGGCGGATGGACGGCGATACCGCGCTGTTCGCGCTGACGGTCACTGATGACGGTCGGCTGCTGCTGGACTCCCCGGTGTTCTCGGCGTGCGGCTGGGCGACCGGCCGGACGCTGAGCCCCGGCCCGGGCGGCGGGCGGTGGCTGGACGGCTTCGAGGAGGACGTACAGCCGTGGCTGGCCCGGGGCGCCGAACTCGGGGAGCCGCCCGTGCCGGTGACGGCCCGCGCGCCGGACGGTGACGAGTCGTTCATCGGCTCTGTGCTGTCCGCCGCCGACGTGGGCGGCGTGGCGGTGCCGCAGGACGACAGCGAGGAGGACGAGGACCGGGCCGGGGCGCCTGTGGGCGCCCGGCGCATCCGTGCTGAGGATCTCATCAGCTTCACTCGCGACCTGGCGGCCCGCTGGGGTGTCGCAGATGCTCTGCGGCCGTTCGGCCTGCGAGTCCGAACCGTCGCGGTTCGGGAGGACCGGGCCGAGGACAGCGACCAGCAGGACTTCCTGAACAGCTTCATCGCCGCCGATCTGGACCGGGTGGCCAAGGCGCTGCCCGTGGCTGGCACCGGCGCACCGCTTGAGGCGTATCTGACCCCGGGCGCGGAGCTGAACACGGCCAGGCGCACCGATCTGCGGGTGCGGCCGGAGGAGGCGCTGGCCGGGGTGCAGCCTCGGGCCACCCCGCTGGGCCGCTGGCCGGCGGAGAGCGCACATCCGCTGGCGTTGAGTCAGCAGTTCGCCGTGAACTCCATCAAGGCCGAACTCGCGGGCGGTGGTGGCCTGTTCGCCGTCAACGGGCCACCGGGTACCGGTAAGACCACCATGCTCCGCGACAGCATCGCCGACCTCGTCGTGGAAAGGGCGGTGCGGCTGGCCGGGCTGCGGCTGCCGTCGGCCGCGTTCTCACCGACCGTCCACCGGTGGAAGAGCGGTGAGTACACCCGTACCGTCACTGAGCTGCTGCCGGAGTTCACCGGCTTCGAGATGGTCGTGGCGTCGGCGAACAACGGGGCGGTGGAGAACATCTCCACCGAGATCCCGGCCCGTGACGCGCTGGGCGGGCACTGGCGCGAGGACGCCGACTACTTCGCCGAGCAGGCCACCCGGCTGCTGAAGGGTGTCCCGGCCTGGGGTGCCGTCGCCGCCCGGCTGGGCAGCAGGAAGAACCGCATCGAATTCGTCAACCGCTTCTGGCACGGCAAGGAGAAGGGCACCGACCAGGGGACTCCCACCGCCGCGCGCCGCGGCCGTCCGGGTTCCTGGAGCGACAGCGGCCAAGGGCTGTCCCAGGTGATGCGCATGTACGCCACGACACCGCAGACCGGCGTGTGGCGCGACGCCAGGGACCGCTTTCAGGCCGCGCTGGCCGAGGTACGGCAGCTACGGGACGAACGAGACGCCGCAGCCACCGCGCTCCGCGCCGTGCCTGCCGCCCGGGCGGCCGTCGAGGCCGCGGAGCGGGCCGTCGCTGAGGCCAACGACAGGCTCGCGCTGCGCCGGGAGGCATTGTCAGCGGCTGAACGGGCGCTGGCCCGGGATCAGCAGGCGTGCGACAGCGCCGAGGGACGGCGCCGGGAGCATTCCAGCCGCCGTCCCGGCTTCTGGATCATCGTGTGCACCCTCGGCCGGGCCGCCCGTGACTGGCACGCCGAGGACCAGGTCCTGGCCACGCAGGAGCGGGACGCCCAGAAAACATGGCAGGAGACCGACTCGGCCGCCCGGCAGGCGCGGACGGCCGCCGACCGGGCCGAGGGCGAACTCCGCGAACGGCGGCAAGCCCTCACCGGTGCCGTCGAGCATGCGCGGGCCTTTGACCGTACGGTGTCCGAGGCCCGGGCCGCCTGGGGCGCGCACGTCCCTCATGACTCCTGGCTCGCGGACGACACCACCCGGGAACTGTCCGCCCCCTGGGCCGACCCGCAGATCACCCAGGCCCGATCCGAGCTGTTCTTCGCCGCGCTCGACCTGCACCAGGCGTTCCTGCGCTGCACCGCCAAGACCATGCGAGCCAATCTCATGGCCGCCATGGACGTGGTCACCGGCGGCGCGCCTGCCACGCTCGGCGAGCCTGCCCGGCGCGCCGCCTGGCAGAGCCTGTTCCTGGTCGTCCCCGTGGTGTCGACGACCTTCGCCTCCCTGGACCGCGTGTTCGCCGGGGTCGGCCGAGGGGCGCTCGGCTGGCTGTTCATCGACGAAGCCGGACAGGCCACTCCCCAGATGGCCGTGGGCGCGATGTGGCGCGCCCAGCACGCCGTGGTGGTCGGCGACCCCCTGCAGTTGGAGCCGGTCGTGTCCCTGCCCTGGACCGCCCAGCAGGCGCTCCGGCGCGACTACGGCATCGCCGAGGAATGGGTGCCGGGCCGCACCTCCGTCCAGCAACTGGCCGACCGCGGCAACCGCTTCGGCACCACGCTGCCCGCCGAACTGCCCGACGGCTCGACCGAGGTATGGGTCGGCGCACCGCTACGCGTACACCGCCGCTGCGACGACCCCATGTTCACCATCAGCAACGCCATCGCCTACGACGGCCTCATGGTCAACGGCACCCCCGACCGCGGCCCCTTCACCTATCCGCCTGCCAGCTCCTGGGTGGACGTCGTATCCAGTCGGGCAGAAGGCCACTGGATACCGGAGGAAGGCCGGGCACTGCGCCAGATCCTGGAACGCCTTGCCGCCACCGACAGCATCGATCCCGCCAAGCACGTGTACGTCATCAGCCCCTTCCGCGCCGTCGTCGCCGGCGCCCGACAAGTCTGCCGCGGCCTGCTCCCCATGGACCGGGTCGGCACCGTCCACACCACCCAGGGCAAGGAAGCCGACGTCGTCATCCTGATCCTCGGCACGGACCCCGCCCGCCCCGGCGCCCGCGCCTGGGCCGCCTCCCGCCCCAACCTCCTCAACGTCGCCGTCAGCCGGGCCAAACGCCGCCTGTTCGTCATCGGCAACCGCGACGCCTGGCGCGACCAGCGCCACTTCACCACCCTCGCCGCCGAACTCCACCACCACGCCTGGCCCCCTGCCAGCACGTGACCGGATGGGCGCAGGCAGACGGGCGACAAAATTGGTTGCCCGGTGCGATCTGCCCAGAAGGCGCGTCGATGGCATCGTGGCAAATGATCAGGACAGTTTCGACAACGTCAAGGGAGCGGGTCGGAGGTGGAGGATGGCTGCGGGTTCCCGTGGGGGATGACGCGGATCGATGGGTCACGCGCACGTGCTGCCGACGCGTCCTGTGCATCGTGCACAATGTGTCCTCGGCAAGCCGCCGGAGACGGATTAATGTGCTGCACTGGTTGCCGAATTACCAGCCGCCGAGTACCAGGTTGTCGCGGTCCTGCATCCCAACATCTGGTACGGCCGTGGCCCGGGGCAGGTACGCGCGTGGCTGGACAACGCCCGGCGTGCCGACTCGACGCCATCGCTCCGATCGGCGGGTGGCGGCAGGCCCTGATCACCGCTGACTGCATCCTGGGTGACTGCTCCACCGCGCCGGTGGGTAGGGCACTGCACGCCCGCCGCCGCAAAGGAGCGGGAATCCCGAAGTCGAACAAACACTCTAGGTGATAATGTCGTCACGCTCAGAACTGGCCCTTCATCAGATGCTGGCACCTGGAGGAGACATGGCGAAGAAGTGGGAAGCCGATCCCGAAGCGTCCTTCGCGCGGCGGCTGGGCAAGTCGTCTCTTGAGCTGGGGCAGACTTCCGGGAACACCGGCTGCCCTGACATGTGGGAGCTGGACAACGGAGATGTCGCGGTCATCGGTGCGGATCTGACCGCTTCCTACGAGGGGCGGCTTCCGGACGACGTACGGGTCGATCCCGGAGAGCGGCTGGTTATCATCCCCCGGGCGACGATCCTCGCGGCCAAGGCGGACATCCCGGATGCGTAGTCCGCTGCACGGTGCGGTGGGCGAGCGCATGGCGCTCAAGGACTACTACGCCGACTTCGAGAAGTACTTCTGGCGCTGCGGCGACCTCGGATTCTGGAAGCTTGAACCTGGATCAACCGCATCCGCGCCCGCGCCGCCTACCTCTTCATGCCCAAGCAGCGCCCCGACGCCGAGGGCCACCGCCGCGTGATGTGCCCCGCCGAGGCGGGCCGCACCCAGTGCCCCCTCAAGAAGCACACCCTCGGCCGCGGCATCCACCTGCCTCTCGTCGACCCCGCCCCCAGCCCCGCGGGCTCACCCCCGTGCTGCAAGCAGCGCACCATCACAGTCCCGCCCGAGTCCGGCGCAGACCAGTGGCAGCACCTCCAATACGGCTCCGAAACCTGGCAGCGCGTCTACTTCCGGCTCCGCAACAGCGTCGAAGGGATCAACGGCTACGCCAAGGACCGCCTCTACGAACGCCTCGAAGACGCCGGCACGCGCCGCATCCGCGGCATCGCCGCCCAGACGCTTCTGCTGGCCTTCCAGCTCGCCCATGCCAACCGCCGCAAACTCACCGCCTGGGCGAACTCCATCGCCCTCCACGGCGACCGACCCCACCGCCGGCCCACCCGCCGCCACAAGACCAAGCCACTGGGCACCTGGACCCCCAAGGGCTACGTCACCGAGCCAGAAAAGACCGAGCCCGATGAGTGAGACTGCCCACACTTCAAAAACCCACTAAAGATCAACAACCACAAAGATCGACTGCCCGGCGGCTCGCCAGCCGCCGGGCAGTCATGCATGTAAGCACCATCACACCGCACCTGGCCTGCCCAGGCATAGCGAAACGGGCTCATCGTGATCGCGATGAGCCCGTTTCGTCGTTGCTACCAGAGCACTTTCGTCGGTGCTCCGTTGTGCGCGAGGGGGGAGTTGAACCCCCACGCCCTTGCGGGCACTGGAACCTGAATCCAGCGCGTCTGCCTATTCCGCCACCCGCGCATTGGGTGTTTCTTCCGGCTCCACCCCTTGGGGTCGGCGCCTTCCGACATGCAGAAGATTAGCACGGTGGACAGGGTGGACTCACCTCGCTTGTTCCAGCCCTCCCTCCCACCGGATCGCCCCGGTTTCAAGGCGTGACGGTCCGCGTATCAACCTCGTACCGGTCCAGGCCATCTCTCCAGGAGGTGGCCTGGTCCACAGTCGGGTGCGGGACACTTGTGCTCGCCCCCCTCTACGATCCTTGACGGGAGTGGTTCCAAGGGCGGCCGCCCGGGGAACCGGCTCACCGCCGGGAGCGTGGATACGATCAAAGCAGTACCAGGCAGAGCAGTACACGCAAGCGGTATGGCAGGGCAGCACGGCAACGAAGGAGGAGGTGCCCCATGGGAGTCCTGAAGAAGTTCGAGCAGCGTCTCGAAGGTCTGGTCAATGGCACCTTCGCCAAGGTGTTCAAGTCCGAGGTCCAGCCCGTGGAGATCGCCGGAGCACTCCAGCGCGAGTGTGACAACAACGCCACCATCTGGAACCGGGACAGAACCGTCGTCCCCAACGACTTCATCGTGGAACTGAGCGCCCCGGACTACGAGCGTCTCAGCCCCTACTCGGGCCAGCTCGGGGACGAGCTGGCCGGCATGGTGCGCGACTACGCCAAGCAGCAGCGTTACACATTCATGGGGCCGATCAAGGTCAACCTGGAGAAGGCGGACGACCTGGACACCGGTCTGTACCGGGTCCGCAGCCGTACGCTCGCCTCCTCCAGCAGCCAGCAGGCCCCGTCGCCCGGCGCACCGGCCGGGCGCCCCGGCCCCGGCTCCGGCCCGGCCCCGGGCGGCTACGGCTACCCGCAGCCCGCTCCGCCCACCGGAGCGCCCCCCATGCCGTCCGCGCCGCCGCCCGG